>CAZUYO010000148.1:2712-7211 GCA_964624725.1 uncultured Thermodesulfobacteriota bacterium | reverse complement strand
CCCTTCCCCTGCGCTCCTCCCGGGTGATCCACCCCTTCCCCAAGGCCCTCGCCAGGGCGTCCCGGGACACCCCGAGGTCGCGAAGGGCCCACCCGGGGAGCGGCCCCTCGGCCAGGGCGGCGAGGGCCTCGGCCATGCGGGGGGCGCGAGGGGCCACCGCCTCGGCCGGGGGCGCCCCCGCCTCGAGCCGGAACCACTCCTCGGCGGGCGGTTCGCTCGCCTCGACCTCCCAGTGCCGGGCCAGGCCGCCCCGGGCGATCAGGCGGGCGGCGGCCCGGGCCTCGCCCGGGGAAAGCTTGGCCAGGGGAAGGGCGCCCGCCCGGGCCACCCGCTCCCACAGGGCCCGCTCGGCGGGAGACGCCCCGGCCGGAGGGCCGGACCCCACGGCCCGGTACCCGAGCCGGGTGCGCGACCGGAGCCGGGGCGGCAGCATCCGGGCCAACGTCTCGCCGGGGGGATGGTGGTAGTACCGGGCCATCCACAGGCCCGTCTCCACGAGATCGGCCGGCAGCACCGGCTCGGGGTCGAGAACCTCCAGGAGGTCGCGCACCTGGGGCACCCTGGGTTCGGGGTCGAGGCCCACGATGAACCCGGCCGCCCGGGTGCGTCCCAGGGGCACGGCGCACCGGGCGCCCACGCGGGCCGCCCCGGCGAGGTGGTCGGGCACCCGGTAGTGGAGGAGCCGGTCCACGGGCCGTTCCACGGCCACTCGGGCGAACCGGGTCATGGATCAGAACGCCTTGCGCCAGTCGTCCGGAAGGGAGTTCGGAGGGGGAGGAAGGGCCTCGGGCGCCGGCGTCGGGGCGCCCGACCGCCGGATCGGTGCCCCGGGCTCGGGGGGAGCGAGCTCGGCCGGCCAGCCGTCGGCCGCCGGCGGGCCCACGCGCACCGCGTCCGTGGCCGAAAGCCGCACCAGCACCGGCCGGAAGGGCTCGCGCGAGAACCACACCTGGGGCAGTTCCGGCTCCCCCTCCCCCCGGGCCCCCAGGGTGAAGCAGACGCCGTCGGCCGAGGCGTCGCAGCGGGCGTACCCGGTGCGGGCCGTGTCCACCCCGGCCCGGAGGAGGGCGTCGCGCCAGGCGACGGGATCGAGGTCGGAAAAGAGGAGAAAGGCGAGGCCCGCCGAGCGGGGAAAGCCCGGAGGGACCTCGCCCCGGAGGTCCCCGTGGGGGCCGACGACCAGGAGGAACTCCCCCCCGCCCCACCCGCACATCGCCTCGGCCGGCAGGGCGGGCCGCCCGTCCGGGGCCTCCCGGGCCCAGCGCTCCAGGAGTTTCGGCCCGGGCACGAGGTACCCCACGAGCGCCGGCGCAGCCAGCGCAAGGCCCAGGAGGGCCAGGCGCCGGATCACATGCCCGCCTTCTCGCGCTGCTCGGCTTCGCTCTTGCAGTCGATGCACTGGGTGGTCACCGGGCGGGCCTTCAACCGGCGCTCGTCGATCTCTTCGCCGCAGGTTTCGCAGATGCCGTAGGTGCCCTCGTCGATCCGCTGGAGGGCCTCCTGGATCTTGGCGATGAGCTTTCGCTCCCGGTCCCGGATCCGCAACTGGAACGCCCGGTCCGACTCCGCGGTGGCCCGGTCGGCGGGGTCGGCGAACGTCTCCTCGCCCTCGATGAGTTCCGTCATGGTGGCCCTCGCCTCCCCCAACAGGGCGTCGAGCCGTTCCCGCAGCAGATTCCGAAAGAACTCCAGCTTCTCGGCGTCCATCGTCGGTATCCCCATACCTTCGGGTTGGGCGAGCCGCCGGGGGTTTGCCGCACCGGGCCCGCGTTGTGGTACCATCCCCGGATCGGAAAGCCCGGGATTATAGCAACCCAGCCCCCCAGGGAGAACCCCCATGGTTCGGTCGGCCGCCGTGGCACTTCTCGCCGTGTTCTCGCCGCTTTTCGCCTGGGCCGCCTCCCCCCTGGCCAACGCCCTGAGCGCGCGGGCCGTGGGCATGGGCGGCGCGCTCCGGGCGCTCGCCGCTCCCGTGGAGGCGGCCTCCGTGAACCCGGCGGCCATCGGGATCCGGCGCGGGTTTTTCGGCGGGGCGGCGTATCTCACCCGCAAGGCGGGCGCCTTTGACGCCCTGCGGCTCACGGTGCTCGACAACGCCACCTCCCCTTTCGGCGGCGCCATCCAATACTTGAGGCTCCAGGGCGAGGAGGAGAGGGAGGACCTGAGCCTCGGCCTCGCGGGCGGCCGGGCGGGCCAGTGGTGGGGCGGAACGATCCGGTACGTCCACGGCCGGGGCCGGGGCGAGGCCGAGTGGGACGATGTGTTCACCGGGGACGTGGGGGTGCTGTTCGCGCGGCCCCAGGGGGTGCGGATCGGGATCGTGGGGGAGAACGTGGTGGACACGTCCCTCGACTTTCTGGAGCCGAAGGCGGGGGCCGGCCTCGCCTGGACCGGGGTGCGGGGCTGGAACCTCGAGGTGGACGTGGTGCGGGGGTTCGACCGGGACGTGAGCCGCGGCCTCGACCTCCACCTCGGGGCCGAGGCCACCCGGACGGGATCGCCCTGGACCTTCTGGCTCGGGCAGATGTGGCGGGGTGACACCGGGAAGGACTACGCCTCGGTGGGGGTGGGCTGGAGCGGCCACGGCATCGAGGCCGGCTACGCCGTGCAGAAGGCCCGCCAGAGGGCGGGCGAGTGGCTTCACGTGCTGAGCGTGTCGGGGTCGTTCTGAGCGAAGCAGTCTACGGTCCGCCCGCCTCCCCGCGCACCCAGGTGCCGCTCTTGCCCCCCTCCTTGCGCAAGAGCTTGACGTCCCCGATCACCATGCCCTTGTCCACGGCCTTGCACATGTCGTAGACCGTGAGCGCGGCCACGCTGGCCGCGGTCAGGGCCTCCATCTCCACGCCCGTGCGGCCCGTCACCTTCACCTCGGCCCGGATGTCCACCCGGTGGTCCTCTTCCACCAGGTCGAACTCCACCGTGACCGAGGAGATCGCCAGGGGGTGGCACAGCGGGATCAGGTAGGGGGTCTGCTTGGCCGCCTGGATCCCGGCGATCCGGGCCACGGACAGCACGTCGCCCTTCTCCAGGCTCCGGTCCACGATGCGGCGGAACGTCTCGTGCCCCACCCACACGCTCGCCGCGGCCACGGCCCGGCGCTCCGTGGGAGCCTTTCCGCCCACGTCCACCATGCGGGCCGCCCCCGACTCGTCGAAATGGGTGAACCCCCGGCTCATGGGGCGCCCTTCACCTCGAACCCGTCCACCACCATGTAGTTGTAGTCGTTGCCCAGGTAGTCGAACACGCCGTAGGCCGTGACCCGAGATCCCCGCTTCAGGTTCAGGAGTTCGTCGGCCTGCGGGTGGTCCTTCCGGAGGTAGAGCCGCACCAGGCTCGGGGTGCCGAGGGCGAAGCAGAAGTAGTCGCGGGTGTTGATCTTGGTTTTCCGGATCTGATAGCAGAAATCGCTGCCCGTAAACAGGAAAACCCCGGTCACCTGGACCTTTTTGCCCTGGTACTCGTCCCGGTGCCGCACCAGATCGGCCTGGGACACCGGTTCGTAGTCGGCCGGGTTGCACTCGGCCGCGGCCACCCCGGCCACCAGGCAAAGCCCCAGGGCCAGAACCATCATCGTTCGGATCGCCGTCGTCATCGTCGCTCCCTCGTTTCCGTCTCGGCGCCCGCCTGGGCCGCCACCAGGTCCCACACCTGCACGGCCCCGCCCCCTTCCCGGGCCCAGCGCTGTGCCAACGCTTCCACCGCCCGCCGCCGCTCCGGGTACGGAAGCCGGGGCAGGAGTCCCGCGCTCATGGGCTCGAGCCCATAAAACCCCAGGAACCGCTCCGGGGGCAAGGGCAACCGGACCCGTTGGGTGCGGATCTCCCCGAACTCTTGCCCGAGGGCCTCGAGCACCCGGTTCCAGGCCGACACCGCGTGGCGGCCCGGCTCGTACCCCATCTCCGCCAACAGGTCGGGCACCGGGCGGCCGGTCTCGGCCTCGTACACCCCTTCGAGAAACGAGGCCAGAAGGGCGCCCCCGGGCCGCAGCAGCCGCCGGGCGCCCCGGATCGAGGCCGCGGCGTCGGGGAGCATGAAGAGCACCGCGTTATAGACCACCAGATCAAACGGGCCCCGGAGGGTCTCCAGCCGGCAGGCGTCGGCCACCAGGAACCGGACGCCCGGCACCCGTTCCCGGGCCACGCGGAGCATGCCCGGGCTGAGATCGCAGCCGACCACGGCGCCCCGGGGCCCCACGGCCTCGCGAAGAATCCGGGTGGAGGCGCCGGTTCCGCAACCCACGTCCAGCACCCGGGCCCCCTCCACCGCCCCGGCAGGGGCAAGGGAGAGGAGCGCCCGGGTGAGCTCTTGGAAGTGGGACGTCTCGGCCTCGAACCGGTCGTAGCCCTCGGCCCCCCGGTCGAAGTTCGCCCGGATGCGGTCGCGGATCGCCCTGGCCTTTTCGGGTGGGAGCATCGGTTCGCCTTTCCCGGGCCGGTGCCGTTCGGCACGCGACCCGTACGTTCCGGCGGCGCCGGGGGTTACTCGGGGGCGAGTCGGTC
>CAZUYO010000148.1:0-2612 GCA_964624725.1 uncultured Thermodesulfobacteriota bacterium | reverse complement strand
CGGCGCCCCGCAGCGCGTGGCACCCGGGAAGACGGCCGCATTGTACCAGACCCTTTCCCGCCCCTCTACGCGGCCGGGCCGCCCCGCGCCTGGTAATCCGGGCGGTGGGCACCTAAAATGCCCCTCCCTGGCCCCCGCCGGGGCGCCGCTGTCCGGTTTCCGGAAAGGAGGGTTCCATGGTCATCGCCGCCACGGGTTCCTACCTGCCCGAACGGGTCCTCCACAACCACGACCTGGAGAAGATGGTCGACACCTCGGACGAGTGGATCTACACCCGCACCGGCATCCGGGAGCGGCGGGTGGCGGCTCCCGACGAGGCCACCTCCGACATCTGCCTCCAGGCCGCCCGGCGGGCCATGGAATGGGACGGCGTCGGGCCCCAGGACCTGGACCTCATCGTGGTGACCACCATCACCCCCGACACCATGTGTCCCTCGGCCGCCTGCTGGCTCCAGAACAAGCTCGGGGCCGACCGGGCGGTGGCCTTCGACCTCGCGGCCGCGTGCTCCGGGTTCCTCTTCGGCCTCAAGACCGTGCAGTCCTATCTCGCGGCCGACCAGCGCATCCAAAACGTGCTTCTGTGCTCGGCCGAGATCATGACCCGCACCGTAGACTACACCGACCGCTCGTCGTGCATCCTGTGGGGCGACGGGGGCGCGGCCGCGCTGATCCGGCGCGACGGCCCGGGCTTGCACCTCAAGCGGGTGGAGATCCGCACCCAGGGCGCCTACGGCGAGGACCTCCTGCTGCCCGGGGGCGGGTCGCGCACCACGCCCATCTCCCACGAGAGCGTGGACAAAAAGCTCCACACCCTGAAACTCGAGGGCAAGAAGACCTTCCGGGTGGCCGTGCGGTGCATGGCCGGCATCGCCAAGGAGGTGCTCGAGGCCGAGGGCCTCGGCGTGGACGACGTGGACTGGGTCATTCCCCACCAGGCGAACCGCCGGATCCAGGAGGCCGTGGCCCAGGTGCTCAAACTCCCCCTGGAGAAGATGGTCTTCACCATCGAGAAGTACGGGAACATCTCGAGCGCCACGATCCCGATCGCCCTCGACGAGGCCTGGCGGGACGGCCGCATCCGGCCGGGGCACCGGGTGCTCCTCACGGCCTTCGGGGGCGGCCTCACCTGGGGCGCCGCCCTCCTGGAGGCCCGGGGGTGAGAAGACCCAAGGGTTGGAAGGGCGTTTCCGGCTGCCCCCGCCATGCGTTCAGCCGCCGAGCCGCCCAGCGCCTGGGCTCACGGCGCGAGGGGTTCGGCCTTCCAGCTTTCCAGCGTTCCAGCCTTCCCGCACTAACGATCCACGGAGCCGACCGTTGCTGACCGAACGCATCCTCACGGCCACCCTGCGGTTCATCAACCGCCGCGTGCTCCGGGTCCGGGTGGATCCCGGGGTCACCCTGCCCCCGCCGGTGGAGGGCCGGCCGTGCCTTCTGTACATCCATGTGCCGTTTTGCGAGCGGCTGTGCCCCTACTGCTCGTTCAACCGCTACCCGTTCCGGGAGGACCCGGCCCGGGCCTACTTCCGGAGCCTCCGGGAGGAGATGCGGAGGGTGGCCGACCTCGGGTACCGGTGCACCTCGGTGTACGTGGGGGGCGGCACGCCCACGATCCTCGTGGACGAACTCGTCCAGACCCTCGACCTGGCCCGGGAGCTCTTTCCGGTGCGGGAGGTCTCGTGCGAGACGAACCCCAACCACCTCATCCCCGAGGTGGTGGACCCGCTCACCGAACGGGTGCAGCGGTTCTCCGTGGGGGTCCAGAGCTTCGACGACGAGCTCCTCCGGCAGATGGACCGGTACGACAAGTACGGGAGCGGCCGGGAGATCCTGGAGCGGCTCCAGGCCACGGCGGGCCGGTTCCACTCCCTGAACGTGGACATGATCTTCAACTTCCCGAGCCAGACCCGGGCGTCGCTTCTACGCGACGTGGAGATGCTCGTCGCCTCGGGGGCGAACCAGACCACCTTCTACCCCCTCATGAGCTCCCCGGCCGTGCGGCGCAAACTCCGGGAGACCGTGGGCCCGGTGAGCTACACCCGGGAACACCGGTACTACCAGGCCCTGTGCGAGGCCCTCGACGGCGCCTTCGAGCCGGCCACGGCCTGGACGTTCTCGCGCCGGGCGGGCCAGATGATCGACGAGTACATCGTGGACTACGAGGACTACGTGGGGGTGGGGAGCGGGGCGTTCAGCTACCTCGACGGCACGATCTACGTGAACACCTTCAGCCTCCGGGAATACGGCGAGCGCATCGCGTCGGGCCGGCTCTCGGCGGCCGCGGCCCGGCGCTACCCCCTGAAGGAGCAGATGCGCTACCGGTTCATGATGGACCTCTTCGGGCTCAAGCTCGACAAAAAGGCGTTCCGGGAGCGGTTCGGGGTGGGGGTGGAGCGGGGGCTTCCGCTGGAGATGGCCTTCTTCCGGGCCGTGGGGGCCTTCGACCGGGACGACGCCGAGGCCCTGACCCTCACGCCCAAGGGCCGGTATCTGCTCGTGGCCATGATGCGGGAGTTCTTCGCCGGGGTGAACCAGTTCCGCGACCAGGCCCGGGCGGCCCTGCCCCCCGAGGAGCGACGGGTGCTCTTCGGCGAGGGGGCCTGCGGCCCGGCGGC
>CAZUYO010000147.1:0-7242 GCA_964624725.1 uncultured Thermodesulfobacteriota bacterium | reverse complement strand
AGACGGGGGGTGGGGTTCGGGCCGTTCGAGGTGTTGGGGGAGGTGCTGGGGTCGGTGGGGGCGTTCGACGAAGCGGATCTGGACCAGGACTCGGACGGCAGCGGGGACCGGCCGTTGGCGTGGAACGTGGAGGGGGCGTGGGACGTGAGCGAGGTGGTGGAAGTGGCGGTGCGTGTGGAGGGGAGCCGGGAGCTGGGGGGGCAGCCGGAGCTCCAGTACGGGGCGGTCGTCTCGTGGGGGCCCATGGAGGGGGTGAGCTTGAGCCTGGAGTACCTGCACGGGGAGTACGACGAGGACTTTGGGGAGGACGAGGACGGCAACGCCCTGGACACCCGGGACCTGGTGACCGCCCAGCTCGCCGTGGAGTTCTAATGTCATGCTCCACAAGGTCGTTCCCCTGCAATCCGTATGCCTTTTCGCGGAACGGGACATCGGCCACCCAAAGGACCCAAGAGCCAAAGGATGGACCCAAAAGATGGCGTTGACACGAGGGGTTCACTGGGGCTAGAAGGCTCGAAAATCGAATCTGCCCGCCGGTGCCCCGTTTGGGGCTGAAAAGGGAAGAGGGGTGCGAATCCCCCGCGGACCCGCCGCTGTGAGCGCCGACGAAGGGCCTGGATGCCACTGGCCGAACCGGCTGGGAAGGCGGCCCGGAGGACGACGCGCGAGCCAGAAGACCTGCCGGCATGGGCTGCCCACAGGAACCTCCCCGGGTTTTTGGGAGGGTGGGCCCCTGAAGCGGTGCTTCGAAAACGGGAAGCCCGCACGCCGTCCATGGCGTGCGGGCTTTTTTCGTCGCCCCATCCGGGGCTCGGTTTCGAGAGGAGGCGATGGAACGCTGCACGCATCGCCAACGCGTGGGGAGATCCGTCCGGGCCGTCGTGGGGCTGGCCCTGCTGCTGGCATTCCGCGCCCACCCCGCGCCCGCGGATGAGAGCCCCGTTCTCCAGGAGGTGGTGGTGTCTGCCGAGGCGCCGCCCCCGGAGCCGACGGAGACCCCGGAACGCACGGCCGCGGTCACGGTGATCCCGGCCGAGAGCTTCCAGGAGAAGGCCACCTCGGTTCCGGAGGTCCTGGAGCAGTCGGTGGGCCTCACGGTTCGCCGGTTCGGCGGCCTGGGCGCGTTCTCCACGGCGTCGATCCGCGGGTCCACGGCCCAGCAGGTGGCGGTGCTCCTGGACGGCGTGCCGCTGGCCGGCCCCGGCACCGGTCTGGTGAACCTCGGCGACCTCCCACTGGGCGAGGTGGAGCGGATCGAAGTGTACCGGGGCGCGTCGCCCCTGCGGCTGCGCTCCCCGGCCATCGGGGGTGTGATCAACATCGTCACCCGCAAGGCGAAGCAGGGCTGGAACGCCCGGGCCGACGCCACCTACGGCTCGTTCGACACCCTGGACACGCGGGGCGTGGTCTCGTGGAAGGGCGACCGGCTGGGGCTCCTGGTATCGGGCAGCTACACCTCGTCCAACGGGGACTTCGAGTTCTTGGACGACAACGGCACCCGAGCCAATCCGGACGACGACGAGATCACCACCCGCCGCAACAACGCCTTCTACGCCCGCAACCGCCTGGCCAAGGTTTCCTGGGGGCCCTCGCCGGTGCTGCGCCTCGAGCTCTCGGACGACTACTTCGACAAACGCGAGGGCGTGCCCGGGATCGGCTCGAACCAATCGGACACGGCGCGGCTTCGCACCTATCGCAACGTGCTGTCGGTGCGGGCCGTGCGCGACGAGTTCCTCTCCGAGAACCTGGGCGCGGAGCTGTTCCTGCACCGGATCGACGAGACCACCGCCTTCCTGGACCCGCTGGGCGAGATCGGGGTGGGCCGCCAGGACAACGTGAACGAGACCGTCGGCTGGGGCGCGGATGGCATGCTCACCTACTACTGGGGGGAGCACCAGGTGCTCACCCTGCTGGGCGCATACCGGAACGAGCGGGCCGAATCCCGCGACGAGCTCGCCGAGCCAGCCGAGGGCGACACCCAGGAGCGCACCACCTACCAGGCCGGGGTCGAGGACGAGGTCTACCTCCTGGACGACCGCCTCGTGCTGGTGCCCCAGGTGCTCTACACCTTTCTCGACCACGAGTTCGGCGGCCGGGCGCCGTTCTCCTGGAAGGAACTCCCCTCCCCGGACGACCGGGGGTACTGGACGTACCGGCTGGGCCTCTCCTACCAACCCCGCCCCTGGATCAAGGTCCGGGCCAACGCGGCCCGGGCCTACCGGTTCCCCACCCTGACCGAGCTGTTCGGCGATCGGGGCACGGTGATCGGCAACCCGGAGCTGGTGCCCGAGCGGGGGGTCAACTGGGACCTCGGGGTTGCGGTGGATCCGGTCTGGCCGGCCGGCCGGGTCCATCTGGAAGCCGCCTACTTCCAGAGCCGCACCGACGACCTGATCCTGTTCGAGCAGACCTCCCAGCGCACCGTGCGGGCCACCAACGTGTCGAGCGCCTGGGTCTGGGGCCTGGAGACCGCCTGGAGCCTCGAGGTGGCCTGGCGGTTGGCCGTCAGCGGCAACTACACCTTCCAGCACACCGAGAACACCAGCCACATCCCCTACTACCGGGGCAACCAGCTGCCGGCCCGGCCCGAGCACGAGCTGTTCAACCGGCTGGAACTGCTCTTCGGGTGGGGCAAGGTGTTCCACGAGCTCTCGTGGACCTCTGGCAACTACCTGGACGCGGCCAACTTCGAGAAGGCCGAGACCCGGCGCATCCACAACCTGGGGCTGTCGGTGCAACCCGGCCGGAACCTGACCGTCACGTTCGAGGCCAAGAACCTTACCGACGAGCAGGTGTCGGACGCCCTGGGGTTTCCGCTGCCCGGCCGCAGCTACTACGTCACGGTCTCGGCCCAACTCTGAACCGACCGCCCCCCATTCCCGACAAGAAGGAGAAGACTATGAGGCACACGATCCAACGCTCTGCGATGTTCCTGGCCGCGGCCTGCCTGCTGCTGGCCGGCTGCGGCGAAAGCTCCGGCGGGTCCGACGCTGCCGCCCCGGCCCTGCCCGGCACGGCCTTCGTGGCCACCACCGACTACTCCACGGGAGGGTACGCCACGATCGACCTCGACACCCTCGCGGCCAAAACGTTCCAAGGAAACGGCATCGTGGAGGGCGACAACGCCGTCACGGCCTACGGCGGCAGGATCTACGTGATCAACCGGATGGGGTTCGACAACATCACGGTGCTGGACCCCTCGGATCTGACCGCTCCGGTTGTCCAGTTCAGCACCGGCAACGGCACGAACCCCCACGCCATGGCGTTTGCGAGCGACGCCAAGGCCTACGTGAGCCTGTACGGCGCCGACTACCTCCTGAGCGTGAACCCGTCCACCGGCGAGGAGGTCGGGCGGGTGGACCTGAGCGGGTTTGCCGACGCCGATGGCCTTCCGGAGGCCTCGGCCATGGCGATCGTGGGCGGGAAGCTGTTTGTGGCCCTGCAGAGGCTGGATCGGGGCAACTGGTTCGCGCCCACCGAAGCATCGTACCTGGTGGTGATCGACACGGCCACGGACCAAATCGTCGACGTGGACCCCTCCACGCCCGGCACGACGGACCCGATCGTGCTGACCGGCACGAACCCGCAGTTCATGGTCTACGACGAGACCCTTGGCAAGATCGTGGTCTCGGAGACCGGGAGCTACGGCGCCCAGGACGGGGGGCTGGAGACGGTGGACCCGGCCACGTACAAGGCCGAGGGGTTCCTCGTGACCGAGGGGGATCTGGGCGGCGACGTGGGAGCCCTCGCCGTGGCGGGGGGCTCCAAGGCCTACGTGGTGGTCACCGATTCCTCGTGGGCCAACGACGTGGCCGTGGTGGAGAGGATCGGCGGATCGTGGCAGAAACAGGGCACGTTGGGTCTGTCCGGCGCCTTCATCCCGAGCCTCGCCCTGGACGGACGGGGTCGGCTCCTGGCGCCCGACCGGGACACCACCAGCCCGGGCGTTCGCATCTATGACACCGCCACCGACGAGGAGGTGGCGGGCAGCCCGGTGGACGTCGGCCTGCCGCCCAACGCCATCGCGGTGTTCTGATCGGCCCATCCCCCGGCCGCCCCCCCGCGGGGGCGGCCAGAGCATAGGAGAGGGACTTCCGTTGAGCTGTCGGACCCTTGGCCGGAGAGTTCGCGTCCTCGCCCTGGCGCTCGCACTGGGCTCGCCCGCCGCCCACGCGGCCGTGTGGACCGACGCGCTCGGCCGCCGGGTCGAGGTGCCGGACCGGCCCCAGAGGATCGTTTCGCTCGTGCCCAGCGTGACCGAGGTGCTCTACGCCTTGGGCGTGCAGGACCGGGTGGCCGGGGTCACCCAGTTCTGCACCTTTCCGGCCGAGGCCCGATCCAAGCCCAAGGTGGGCGGCTACGCAGACCCCTGCCTGGAGGCCGTGGTGGCCCTGGCGCCCGATCTGGTGCTGGCGTCGGCCGACGCCACCCCGCCCGTGCTGATCGATCGGCTCGCGGGCCTGGGGATCCCGGTGTACGTGGTGTATCCCCGGAGCCTCTCCGGCACCGCGGCGATGCTCCGGCGGCTCGGCCGGGTGGTGGGGGCTGCCCGGGCGGGCGAGCGGCTCGCGGCCGACCTGGAGCGCGCCACGGCGGGGGTCCGCAGCCGGGTGCGGGATCTTCCCCGGCCCGGCGTGCTCTTGTGCGTCATGGTCGAGCCCCTGGTGGTGGCCGGCCCCGGCACCCTGGCCCACGACCTCATCGAAGCGGCCGGGGGCCGCAACGTGGTGCCCGCCGGACCGTCGCGGTATCCCACGTGGGGCCCCGAGTCCCTGCTGGCGGCCGACCCGGACGTGGTAGTGGTGTCGCCCCATCCGGGCCAGCCCGCTCCCGGCCGGCTGTTCGACCGGTGGCCCGAGCTCAAGGCCGTGGCCGCCGGCCGGGTGGTCGAGATCCCGGCCGATTGGATCCACCGCCCCGGGCCGCGGCTCGCCCGGGGCTTACGGGCCCTGGCCCGCGCCATCCACCCGGGTGCGTTCCCGGAGGAAAGCCCGTGAGGGCTCCACCACGGTGGCACTGGGGCGTGGTGCTCCCCGTGATGCTCCTTCTCGCCTTCGGGTTCTCCCTGTGGGCCGGGTCGCTCCGGCTCCCGTGGGGGGAGATCGCCGGCATCCTGCTGGGCAACGGCCGCGCCGACCCCACCCACGCCGCGATCGTGCTCCGGGTGCGGCTGCCCAGGGCGGCCCTGGCCGCCCTGGTGGGAGCGGGGCTGGGCGCGGCCGGCGGGGCGTTCCAGGGGCTGTTGCGCAACCCCCTGGCCGACCCGTACATCCTGGGGGTGTCCGGAGGCGCGGCCCTGGGGGCCGTGGCCGCGCTGTCCCTGGGCCTGGCCTCGCCCCTGGCCGTGCCCGCGGCGGCGTTCCTGGGGGCGGCAGGGGCGCTTGGTTTCGTCTACGTGGTGGCCCGGGCCCACCGGGGCTCGCCCCACACCCTGATCCTGTCGGGCGTGATGGTGGGCAGCTTCTGCTCGGCCCTGCTCCTGTTCTTGCTCTGGACCGCGCCGTCCGACCCCGTGCGTACCGCGATCTTCTGGCTGGCCGGGGACCTCTCGGGGGCCTCGCCCGGGTGGCTTCCGGCGGCAGGGCTGTGGGCCGGAGCCGCCTTCCTGGTCCTGTGGCTCCAGGCCCCGGCCCTGGACCTGCTGACCCAGGGGGAGGAGACCGCGGCCGATCTGGGCCTGGACGTGGGACGGGCGCGGTTGCTGCTGCTCGGAGCGGCCGGGGGGCTCACCGCCGCGGCCGTGGCCTTGGCCGGACTGGTGGGGTTCGTGGGGTTGGTGGTGCCCCACGCCGTGCGTCTGGTGTGGGGCCCGGGGCACCGGCGGCTCCTGCCCGCCTCCGCGCTTCTGGGCTCCGCGTTCCTGCTCGGGGCCGACGCCGTGGCCCGCACGGTGCTCGCGCCGGCCGAGATCCCGGTGGGCGTGGTTACGGCCCTGGTGGGCGCACCGTTCTTCCTGTACCTGCTGCGTCAGAAGGAGGGGGGGGCGTGATCCGGATCGAGGAGCTCACGTTCCGGTTCGGGGCCGGCCCGCCGGTGCTCCGCGGGTTGAGCCTGGAGGTGCGGCGGGGCGAGATCCTGGGCGTGCTGGGCCCCAACGGGTGCGGCAAATCCACCCTGCTGCGCCTGATGCGTGGGGCGCTCGTGCCGGAAGCGGGGCGGGTGCGGCTCGATGGCCGGCCCGTGCACCGGTACCGGCGGCGGGAGCTGGCCCGCTGGATCGCCGTGGTGCCCCAGGCCACCGCCACGCCGTTTCCGTACACGGCGTGGGAGTTCGTGGCCATGGGCCGCTTTGCCCGCGCCCCGGGGATCGGAGGGCCGCGACGAGGCGACCGGGCCGCGGTGGACAGGGCCCTGGCGATGACCGACACCCTGCACCTCGCCCGCCGGCCCGTCACCCGGCTGAGCGGGGGGGAGCTCCAGCGGGTGGTGCTGGCCCGGGCGCTCGCCCAGGAGACCCCGATCCTGCTGCTGGACGAGGCCACCAGCCACCTGGACATCCGTCACCGCCTCGGCATCGCCGAGCTCCTGGTGCGGCTCCACCGCGAGGAGGACCGGACCATCGTGCACGTGACCCACGACTTCGACCTGGCCGCGGCCATCTCGGACCGGCTGCTGCTGCTCTCTCCCGGGGGAGAACCCCTGGCCGTGGGCACCCCGTGGGAGGTGCTGCGGCCCGAGAGGATCCAGGAGGCGTTCTCGGTGGCCGTGCGGGTGGAGCCCGACCCGGTCACCGGCCGGCCCCGGGTGCTACCGGTGCTGCCTGCCAGGGGCCCGGTCGCGGAGGGTTCCCCATGACCGCATCCGGGCTGGAGCGGTGGATCGCGGTGTCCGTCGCGATCCACGCCCTGGGGATCTCGCTGTGGGTGGCCGCAGGGCCGGGCGGCAAGACCAGGCCCTCCACCCCGGTTCCCGTGCGGGTCCTACTCGTGGACGCGGCCCCGGCCCCAGCCCCAGGGGGAGAGAAGGGGGCTTCGGCCAAGGGCCGGGCCGGCGCCCCCCCGCAGGCCGCGCCGCGCCGACCCGTCCGGCCCAAAACCGAGGCCAAGACCTCTGACCCCCCGAAGCGGTCCGGCCGAACCACCGTTGAGATCCACCGCCAGACGACCCGCACCCCTCGGCGAGCCACGCGGATCGCGCCGCGCACGGTCGAGTACCGCCCCAGACCCGAGCGCCTGGAGGAGGCCGGCCGCCTGCGGCCCCGGCCGGCGTCGGTGCCCGAGCCGAAGCCGGAGCCCCCTCCCC
>CAZUYO010000146.1:0-7436 GCA_964624725.1 uncultured Thermodesulfobacteriota bacterium | reverse complement strand
TCCCGTACCGCTTGCGGCCCTCTTCGTAGAGGTCTCCGCCGTGGGCGTCGTTCACCACGACCACGGGGAAGTCCTCCACCTCGAGCTTCCGGATCGCCTCGGGCCCCAGGTCCTCGTAGGCCACGATCTCGGCCGAACGGATCCGCTTGGAGATCAGCGCGGCCGCCCCGCCCACGGCGCCGAAATAGACGGCCTTGTGCTTCTTGAGGGCGTCCTTCACCTCGGCCGAGCGCTTGCCCTTGCCGATCATGCCCTTGAGCCCGTGGGCCACGAGCACCGGGCTGTAGGGATCCATGCGGTACGACGTGGTGGGGCCGGCCGAGCCGATGGGGCGGCCCGGGGGGGCCGGCGTGGGCCCGACGAAGTAGATGATCTGCCCCCGGGGATCGAAGGGCAGGGGCTCGCCCTTCTCGATCAACGCCACGAGCCGGGCGTGGGCCGCGTCGCGGGCGGTGTACACGGTGCCCGTGAGGAGCACCCGGTCGCCGGCCCGGAGCCGTTCCACGTCGGCGTCGGTGAGGGGCGGGGTCAGTCGGATCGGTTCGCTCATGGCCCGGCCCTCCTTCAAATCTCCGCCTCTTTGTGGCGGGCGGAATGGCACTGGATGTTCACCGCCACGGGCAGGCTCGCGATGTGACAGGGGTGGGCCTCGATGTGGACGGCCAGGCTCGTGGTGGTGCCCCCGAGGCCGGCGGGCCCGATGCCCAGGGCGTTGATCCGCCCCAGGAGCTCTTGCTCCAGGTCGGCGTAGAACGGGTCGGGGTTCGGCTCACCCACGGGCCTAAGGAGCGCCCGCTTCGCCAGGAGCGCCGCCACCTCGAAGGTGCCCCCGATCCCCACCCCCACGATGGTGGGGGGGCAGGGGTTCGGGCCGGCCTCCCGCACCCGCTCCACCACGAACCGCTTCACCCCCTCGACCCCGTCGGCGGGCTTGAGCATGGCGATGCCGCTCATGTTCTCGCTGCCGCCGCCCTTGGGCGCAAACGTGATCCGCACCCGGTCGCCGGGCACGATCCGCACGTGCACGACGGCCGGGGTGTTGTCGCCCGTGTTCTTGCGGCGCAGGGGGTCGGCCACGATGGATTTACGCAGATACCCCTCCTCGTAGCCCCGGCGGACCCCCTCGTTCACGGCCTCGTAGAGGTCGCCCCCCACGAGGTGGACGTCCTGCCCCAGGTCCACGAACACCACGGCGAACCCCGTGTCCTGGCACAGGGGCAGGCCCTCGTCCCGGGCGATCCGGGCGTTCTCCAGGAGCTGCCCCAACACGTCGCGGCCCGTGGGGCTCTGTTCCGCATCCCGAAACCGCTCGAAGGCCCGAACGACGTCGTCGCCCAATCGGGTGTTGGCCTCCACGCACAGCCGGCGCACGGCCTCGGTGATCTGCTGCACGGGGACTTCGCGCATGTCCGGTTCCCCTCCTGCCCGTCCGGGCTCGTGAACGCGTGGCATCCTAACAGCGGTTCAGCTTAAATAAAAGTTGGAAGTTTTTAACAGTTGCTTTAGCAATACTTATGTCAGGCAGATCCCGCGGAGGGTCGAGAGCAGGAAATCGGTCAGCGGACGGGCCGGGTGGCGCCGCCGTTCGTAGAGCCCCACCCGGCGAACGAGCTGCGGGGAGCCGAAGGGCAGCAGCCGGAAGCGCCGCGCCACCGCCCCCCTGCGCGCCCGGTTCAGGGGGATCACGGCGACGCCAAGCCCCTGCTCCACGAGGCTCAGCACGGCTTCCAGGCTGTCGAGCTCGATCACGTCCCGCGGCCGGATGCCCCGGGCCATGAGCTGCCCCTCCACCATGGCCCCGGTCCACGCCGTTTTGTCGAACCGGACGAACGGCAGCGCGCCGAACCACGCGGCGTCGTCCTCCCCCTCCATGTCGAGGGGCGCCACCACGTAAAACGGCTCCTCGTCGTAGCCCCGCCACTCGCAGTGGGCGGGCGGGGCGTAGGGGGGTTCGCTGATCAGGGCCGCCTCGAGGTCTCCCTCCTCCACCCGGGGGGCCAGGGCGTCGGAGATGCCGGAACGGACGCGGATCTGGAGCTGGGGGTATTCGGCCTTGAGGCACGCGAGCGCCCGGGGCACCGGTCCGGTGAGGGCCGAGGGGATGACCCCCAGCGCCAGGGCCCCGGGGAGGCGTCCTTCGGGGTTGAGCTCGGCCTTGAGGCCGTCGTACAGGGCGAGGATCTCCTCGGCCCGCTCCAGGGCCAACCGCCCGGAGGCGTTGAGCCGCGGCCGGCCACCGGACCGGTCGAAGAGCTCGACCCCGAACTCCTCCTCCAGGGCCTTCATCTGCAGGCTCACCGCCGCCTGGCTGAGCCCCACCTGCTCGGCGGCGGCCGCAAAGCTGCCCTTTCGCGCAATCGCGACCAGGGTGCGCAGGGCCCGAAGGGACATGGCCGAAGGGTCGGCGCCCCGACCCGGAAAACCCGGACCGGGGCGCCCTGTCGGGACCTAGAGGGGCAGCTTCTCGACCAGCCCCTTTACGGCCGCGGCCGAGCGGTCCAGGGCGGCCTTCTCGTCGGGGGTGAGGTCGATCTCGAACACCTTCTCCACGCCCTTTTCCCCGAGGAGCACCGGAACCCCCAGGTAGATGCCCTGGTACCCGTATTCGCCCTCGAGGTACGCGGCGCAGGGGAGCACCCGCTTCTGGTCCTTGAGAATCGCCTCGGCCATCTGCACCGCGGAGGCCGAGGGGGCGAAAAACGCGCTCCCCGTCTTCAGGTACCCCACGATCTCGGCCCCGCCGTTCCGGGTGCGCTCGATCAGCGCCTCGATCCGCTCGGGGGGCAGAAGCGACTGGAGCGGGATGCCGCCCACGCTGCAGTACCGGGCCAGGGGCACCATGGAGTCGCCGTGGCCGCCCAGCACGAAGGCCTGCACGTCCTCCACGCTCACGCCGAGCTCCAGGCTCACGAAGGTGCGGAACCGGGCCGTGTCGAGGATGCCGGCCATCCCCACCACCCGTTCCTTGGGGAACCCGCTCACCTTGAGCGCCGTGTAGGCCATGGCGTCGAGGGGGTTCGACACCACGATGATCACCGCGTTGGGCGAGCGGGGCGCCACCTGCTCGGTCACGTTCTTGACGATCTCGAAGTTCTTGAGGAGGAGGTCGTCACGGCTCATGCCGGGCTTGCGCGGGAGCCCCGCGGTGATGATGACCACGTCGGAGCCGGCCGTCTCGTCGTAGCCGTTGGTGCCCACGACGTTCACGTTGAACCCCTCGACCGGGCTCGCCTGGAGGAGGTCGAGGGCCTTGCCCTGGGGCACCCCCTCCACGATGTCGACGAGCACCACGTCGCCGAGCTCCTTCGCGGCCGCCCAGTGGGCCGCGGTGGCCCCCACAAATCCTGCCCCCACCACCGTGATCTTGTTGCGCGCCATGGTTGTCCTCCCTTTTGTGTTGGACGTGGAAAAGAGGTCCACCCCCGCAGGGTGCGGCATCCTAGCACCCGCCCCCGACTTCAGCAACGCTAAAAAACTTGAGTCTCGCTAAAACCGGCCCCCGTTTCCGGCTTGACCCGGGCCCCGCCCCATCCCATTGTGTACCGCGGTGCGCCGCCCAACCGGAACGCGGAGGGAACAGGCCATGCGACGATTCGTGATCGGCATCACCGGCGCGAGCGGGGTGATCTACGGCGTTCGCCTCCTCCAGGTGTTGCGGGAGATGCCCGACGTCCAGACCCACCTCGTCCTTTCCCGCGCGGCCCGGGAGACCCTGGTGCTCGAAACGGAGTGGGCCCCGGAGGCCGTGGAGGCCCTCGCCGACCGGGCCTATGACCCCGACGACCTGGCCGCTCCCATCGCGAGCGGATCGGTGCCCACCGACGGCATGGCGATCGTGCCGTGTTCCATGAAGACCCTGTCGGCCGTGGCCCACTCCTTCGCCCACAACCTGATCGTCCGGGCGGCCGACGTGTCCCTCAAGGAGAAGCGGCCCCTGGTGCTCGTGCCGCGGGAGACGCCGCTCCACAAGGGGCACCTGGAGCTCCTGGCGAAGGCGGCGGATCTCGGCGCCGCGATCGTACCCCCCATGGTGGCCTTCTACCACCGGCCCACCACGATCGAGGAGATCGTCGACCACACCGTGGGAAAAGTGTTAGAACAGCTGGACGTCGAGCACCGACTCTACCGCCGCTGGCAGGAAACCTGACCCCAAGGAGGCCGCCGTGCCCAAACCCTGGCCCCTCGTGGAGAAGACCCTGGAGGGGGACTTCCGCATCTTCCGCCTGGTGCGCGAACGGGCCCGGAGCCCCCGCACCGGGGCGCTTCACGACTTCTTCGTGCTGGAAACCGGCGACTGGGTGAACGTGATCCCGCTCACCCCCGAGGGGCAGGTGGTGCTGGTGCGCCAGTACCGCCACGGGGTCAAGCGGGTCACGGTGGAGATCCCCGGGGGGCTCGTGGACGACGGGGAGGACCCGGCCGTGGCCGCGGCGCGGGAACTCGAGGAGGAAACCGGATACCGGGCCGGCACCGTGGTGCACCTGGGCTCGGTGGACGCCCAACCCGCCCTCCAGAACAACCGGTGCCACACCTACCTGGCCCTGGGCTGCGTGCGGGTGGGGGATCCGGCGCCCGACGCCGGCGAGGACCTCCGGGTGGCGCTCGCGCCCGTGGACGACGTGCCCCGGATGATCGCCGCGGGGGAGATCACCCACGCCCACGTGCTGGCGGCGTTTTATTGGTACGAGCTCTGGCGCCGGCGGGAAGGGGCGGCCGGTCCGTGACGGTGGGCCTGTACTGGCACTCCCGCACGGGGACGACCCGGCGCGCCGCGGTGGTGCTGGGCGAGATCCTCGAGGCCCGGGGGGCCGAGGTGCGCGCCGGGGAGATCCGGCCCCGCTGCGACCTGCCCTACCCCCTGTGGCTCGCGCTGTCGTTCGTGCCCGGGAGCCGGTTTCCCGTGCATCCCCTCCCCCCGCCCTCCCGCGATACCGCCCGGGCCGTGCTCGCGTTCCCCAAATGGACGTTCTCCCATCCACCGGTGAACGCCTTCCTGGCCCGGGTCGCGAAGGCCCTCCCCCCCACCGGGCTCCTGGTCACCTGCGGCGGGTGGGATCAGGAGCGCTACCTCGAAGGCTACCGCCGGCGGCTCGAACGCCTCGGCGTGGACGTGCGCTCGACCCTGGCGATCCCAAAGAAACACCTCGGGGCCCCCGCCACCCGGGAGGCCCTGGCCCGTTTCGCCGACGCCCTGCTCGCCGGCCTCGCCGCCTAAATCACCCCCCGATCGACGTCACTTCCCCACCCACAGGGGCAGGCTGAGCTCCCTCGCCTCGCCCCCGTCCGACGGGAAGTACCGGATCACGGCCCGGTAGCTGCCCGGGGGAAGGGGCTGGCCCAGGGTGTCGCGGACCTCCCAGACGAAGTTTCGGGATTCCCCCGGCTCCAGATGCACCATGGACTGGGCCACCATCTGGGGCCGGAACACCACCCGTCCGGTGTCGTCGCGGACCTCGATGGGGTAGGGGTTGGGCAGGTCGAGCGGGACCCGGGCCTCGATCTGGAACGTGACCCGGCGGCGGGCGTCCGGAGGGCAGTCGAGGCACTGCCACCGGGCAAACTCGTCCGCGCCTTCCGCCGGATCGGACGCCCCGTTTTCCTTGGGCAGGCTCCCCACCCGCCGCGCCACGCCGTCTTTCGCCGCCAGCACGGCGTCGAGGGCCCCGGGGTCGACCGCACCGGCCGCTCCCTGCCGCTCCAGGGCGGCCCACACCGCCTCTCGGGACGGGGTCCCCAGACCGTAGACGTCCGGGTGGGCCTCCGCCCACACCTCCCCCTCGGGGGTCACGGCGACCTTCACCGGCAGGTACACGATCTCCACCCGCAGCCCCTGGGTCGCCCGCCCATACAGGTCGTCGATGTCCCCGTCCCGGGCCCGGATGCAGCCGTGGCTCAGAAACTGCCCCACCGAGGAGCCGAACGGCGTGCCGTGGATGCCGTATCCCCAGACGGAAAGCTGGATCCAGTACCGGCCGAGGGGGTTGTCGGGGCCCGGGGGCACCTTCTTCCGCACCACCGCGCCCTCCCGCCGCATCTCCTCCTGGATCGAGGCCGGCACGTCCCAGGTCGGGTCCTCCTCCCGGAACAGGATCGTGAACGATCCGAGGGGGGTCGGCCGGGCGGGCCGGCCCAGGCCCACGGGGTACCGGGCCGTCACCTGCCCCCCCTCGAACACGTAGAGCGTGGCCTCGGGCACGTTGATGACCCAGCCGTCGTCCAGCACGGCCGGCACCACCCGCCTCGTGTCCACGGCGAGGCGCTGGCCCGGGTAGATCCGGTCGGCCCGCTCGATGCCGTTCTCCGCGGCCAGGGTCTTCCAGGGCACCCCCACGCGCGAGGCGATCCCGATCAGGGTGTCCCCCGGCTTCACCTCCACGGACCGGAGCTCCCCCACCACCTGCCGGAACACCCCGAGCCGGGGCCCCGGAGGTTGGGCGAGCTCGTGCCCGGCGGCCAGGCCGGCCCCGATCAGGAGGACTCCCCACACGATCCCACAACGAACGGCACGTCCCATGCGCGACACCCCGACGAAAGCCCGATGCTGCGAGTTTCCCCGGGGTCAGTTTACCCGCGCGGCCCCGCAGCGAAAAGTCGCCCCGCGCGTTTCCGGGGGGCGACGGGCCGTCCGCTATGGGGTTTCGCCAGATCCGGGCTCCAGGGTGAACTCCCAGGCGCACCAGAACTCGTCGGGATGCTCGTCCGGCGGGCAGGCGATGCAGCGGGTGCGGATGCGCGGATCCACGGCCCGGGCGAACTCCCCGTACTCCACGATGCCGACGGACTTGCAGGGGAAATCCGGAAGCCCCTTTCGTTTCCGGGCCGACTGGACCCGGCAGTCGAGCATCCGGAACACGGCCCGCGTGTCGGTGACCTCGATCGTCTCCTGGAGGTTCAACCGGGCGTAGAACCGGTGCTTCAGGCACTCCACGAGGGCCGGGATGCCGCCGCCCGGCTCCATGCCGAGCCGCTCCATGATCCGGCGGGCCTCGATCACGGTGAAGGTGCGCCAGGCCTCCCGGTCGGCCTCGATGGCGGCCTCCATGCCGTGGGCCCGTTCCACGGCCTGAAACCACAGGCCGTCGTGGGCGAGCCAGTTCTTGGCGTCGTCGATGAGCATCCGGATGAGCTCCTCTTTCGTCATGTCGTGGAGCATCCGGATGCCTTCGTTCCCCCTGAGCGTCTCGTGCATGGGACTCCTCCTGGATGGGAATGGGAAACCAAACAACGCGGGAACCGGCCCGGCGGCCGGCCCCGGGGTTCCCGAAGAGCTTCGTGCGAGGCGGCTAGGCGGCTAGGCGGCTAGGCGGCGGGGATTCTTTCGGATTCCACCTGCGGATTCCACCGGAATCGCTGATCCCAAGACCTCTTCCGAGCCGTGCCCGCAGACGGCCGAACATCCCGTCGGGCTCAGCCGTCCGACGGGTCATGGGGCCATC
>CAZUYO010000145.1:0-7469 GCA_964624725.1 uncultured Thermodesulfobacteriota bacterium | reverse complement strand
GGGAATACCTCCGTCGCTATTCGGAGGTGCCCTCCAGGATCTTCCTGCGGATCAGTTCCACGATCTCGTCGATCGCCTGGCGCACCCGGCGGTCCGCGAGGATCGCCTCCCGAAGTTCCCGGGGTTCGGCGTCGCCCTGGGCCCCGCCCTCCTCGATCCGGCGCCGGGCGCCCACCGGCGTGAGCCCTTTCTCGTTCACGAAATAGTCGAGCTTCCGGACCCGTTCGATGCACTCCCGGGTGAACCGGCGCTGCCCGCCGGGGGTGCGGTGGGGCGCGAGAAACCCGGGGAGTTTCCGGTCCCAGAGCCGGATCGTGTGGACGGGAACGTCCGTGAGTTCGGAAACCTCTTTGATGGTGTAGAGGTCTCCCGCCTTCAGGGGAGCCTCGTCGCGTCGGTCCTGGTCCTCCATGATGCCGTTGCTCCGGAAAGAGGGGAAAGGGGTCTCGGTCCCGTATCGGAACCCTGTCGAAAAACTTTACCGCCCTCCCGCTCTAAAGTCTACCTAAAAAGTCATAAAATCTTGTTCAGCGGGTACTCGATGATGCCGGTGGCCCCCGCCCCGAGGAGCTTCGGGATGAGGTCGCGCACCACCCGTTCCTCCACCACGGCCTCCACGCTCAGCCAGTCGGTGCGGAACAGGTGGGCCACGGTGGGCGCCTGGAGGCTCGGCAGGATCTCGATCACGTCTTCCACCCGATCGCCCGGCACGTTCATCTTGAGCCCCACCATGCCCTCGGCCCGGAGGGCCGCCTGGAGGAGCTGGGCCACCTGCTCGATCTTGCGGCGGCGGTCCGGATCGGCCCAGGCGTCGCGGTTCGCGATGAGCTGGGTGTTCGTGACGAGCAGGGTCTCCACGATGCGCAGGCCGTGGGCCCGGATGGTGGACCCGGTCTCCGTGACCTCCACGATGGCGTCGCAAAGCCCCTCGACCACCTTGGCCTCGGTCGCCCCCCAGGAGAACTCCACGGTGACCTCCACGCCCCGTTCCGCGAAGTACCGGCGGGTGAAGTTGACGAGTTCGGTGGCCACCACCTTGCCCTGCAGGTCCTCGGGCCGCTGGACCGGGCTGTTGTTGGGCACCACGAGGACCCAGCGGGCCGGGTTCGTGGACGCCTTCGAGTACACCAGATCGCACACCGTCACCACGTCGGAGCCGTTCTCCAGGATCCAGTCCCTGCCGGTCAGCCCGGCGTCCAGGACCCCGTCGGCCACGTACCGGCTCATCTCCTGGGCCCTCACGAGCGAGAGCCGGAGCTCGGGATCGTCCACGGAGGGGAAGTAGTTCCGGGAGCTCCTCCGGATCTTCCAGCCGGCCCGGCCGAAGAGATCGATCGTGGCGTCCTCGAGGCTCCCCTTGGGAATCCCCAGCTTGAGCCGGCTCATTTCCCGTACACCTCCTCGGGGTCGAACACCCGCTCGCCCTCCTCCACGAAGGCGCCGTCCTGCACCCGGCGGTAAAAGCAGCTTCGGTGGCCGGTGTGGCACGCCGCGCCGCCCACCTGGCGCACCTTCAGGAGCACCGCGTCGGCGTCGCAGTCCACCCGGACCTCCCGGACCTCCTGCACGTGGCCCGAGCTTTCGCCCTTCATCCAGTAGGTGTCCCGGGAGCGGCTGTAGAACCACGCCTTCCCGCTTGCGAGGGTCCGGCGGAACGCCTCCTCGTTCATGTAGGCGAGCATCAGCACCTCGCCGGTCTCGGCGTCCTGCACCACGGCGGGCACGAGCCCGCCGGATTTCTCGAAATCCAGTCGGTCCATGGGGCAAAACCTCTCTTCGGCTGGGCGGCTGGGCAGCCTGGCGGCCCGGCGGCGGAACCTGGGATCGGTCCCGGCGCCACCGCCTCGGGCAGACCCTTCGGCCGCGGTCAAACGGTGACGACGATCTTGGAATCCCGGCGTTCGGATCTTCCGGGCCCCGGAAGCGGGGTTCGTGTGCGGGCGGCTCTACCGCCGCAGGAGCCGGGGCGCTTGGAGGCTTCCGCGGATCCGCGCCGTGTACCGGCCGTCGGACCCGGGGGCGCCCGGAAACAGGGCGAACAGGAGCGCGAGGTCCTCCCGGGCCTTTTCGTTCGGCGCCAGCGTGATCATGCCGTTGACGAGGCTCCGGCCCAGGGGCCGCCGCAACAGCACGCTGGCCCCGTTCAAAAGCACCTCCAGGTCGCCCCCTTGGAACCGGGCCTCCCGGACGTCGGCCTTTCCCTCGGCGATCCGGAGGTCCACGGCCCCGTCCCCCAGCGCCACCTCGGGGACCGGGACGCCCCGCACCTTCCCGGGGCCCAGCCGCACGGCCGAAAAGGACGCCCGGGCCGACACGGTCGCCTCCACCAGGCGGGCCCGAAGATCGTCCACCGCGAGGCTTCCGCGACTCGTGCCCGCGAGGGGGAGTTCGTGCCAGGGCGGGGGCTTGGGAATCCGGTCGAGGGCCACCCCGTCCCAGGTGAGCTCCAGGAAGGCGGGGGAGGCGGCGCCGAGGGTCCCCTCCAGGGTGCCGCCGGCGAACCGCGAGCGGAACCGCACCGCCGGGTCCCCGCGCACGAGCCGGGTCCACTCGGGCCAGGCCTCGGCCTCGGCGAAGGCCAGCGTGACCGGCGCGCCCGGCGGGGTGATCCGTACGCGGCCCGCGCGCACCCCGAGCAGCGCCCCGGGCCCCAACCCGGCCAGTTCCACCCCGATCCCCCGGCGCTCGAGCCGGCCCGCGAGGGCCGAGGCGATGTCCCGGTACGGGAGCGAGCGCCACAGGAAAAACACGAAGGCGACGAGGAACAGCAGGGCGTAGGCGGCCCCGAGGGCGAGTTTCCGGCCCGACATCACCGCGCCTCCAGGGGCTCGTAGGCCGCCACCTGGAACTTCACGTCCAGCCGGTTGGGGTCGTCGAACCGGGGCCGCATCTGGAGTTGCTTGATCCGCAGGAGCTCGGGGGAGTTCTCCACCTGGAACAGGTAGCCCACGATCTCCCCGAGCCGCACCTTTTCCATCCGGATCTCCACCGCGTTTTCCCGGTAGTACCGGGTCACCTCCCCCGGCTTCGGCTTCATCTGCACGATCCGGTCGTGGAGGTTCTGGCGCTTGGCCAGGTTCTCCAGGTACGAAAGGATCGAAAAGTCCCGGCTTCGCTTGAGGTTGCGTTCAATGCCCTGGATCCGGCTCTGGAGGTCGGCGTAGCGCTGGCCCAGTTCCTCCACCTTCCGGAGCTCGGCCCGCTTGGCCTCGACCCGCCGGTCCCAGAGGTCGATCTGGGCGTGCACCGGCTCCCACACCCCGAGCCAGAACCCCACCGCCACCACGGCGGCGGCGCCGAGCCCGACGATCGCCTTCTCCCGATCGGAGAGCCGCACGGCCTATCCCTTCTTTCCCAGGCTCAGGGTGAGCTTGAAGAGCACCTTGTCCTTGCCGCCCAGGGTCTTGGCGTCGCTCACCGCCACCTCGGTGAACCGCGGGTGCTCCGCCAGGTCCGCCTTGATCTTGTCGATCGCATCGAAGCTCACCGTCACCCCCTCGAGCCGCACCCGGTTTTCCTCCACCACGAAGTCCCGCAACTCCACCTCGATCTCCTTGGGGATGCGGGCCGAGATGTCCCGGAGCAGCCGAAGGGGCGAGATCTCCCGGTCCACGAGGCTCCCGAGGCTCCGGGCCCGGTTCTCGAGCTCCTCGACGCGGGCCGCCATCTGATCCACCTCGCTCACCACGTTGGTGACCTCGGGCAGCACCTCGTGGAACCGTTCCCGCACCGCGGCGCGAAGCGCGTCGTACTGCGCCTTGCGGTGGGCGATCTCCATCGCCACCGCCCCTCCCCACAGGGCCAGAAGGACGGCGGCGTACACGGCCGCCCGGATCGCCGGCCCCTTCCAGGCCGCCCCCCGGTCCGCCGGCGCGAACGGGCCCTGGAGCAGGTTCGCCCCGATGCGCGCCGGCCTCCAGACCTCCCGGAGCCCGTGCCCCAGCGCCACGGCCCAGTCGGGCCACGAGGCGCGGGCCTCGGGGTCGGCCACCTGGACCCCGGCGGGCAGGGGCAGGCGTTCCACCGGCCGGCCCAACCGCGCGGCCCAGGCTTCGGGATCCGTCTCCCGGGCGAGGGGGCCGGAAAGATAGAGCGGGGCCTCCTCCCCCAACCCCGTCGCCTCCAGGCCGAGGGCGACCTGGTCGAGGACGTCCGGGTCGGCGCCCCCGCCGGGAAGGCACGAGAATCCGAGGTCGTCGCCCGGCCCCACCGCGACGAGCTGCACCCGGTCGGGCTCCAGGTGGCAGACCCACGCCGGCACGAGCCCCGCGGCCCGCACGAGGCCGGCCAGCGCCAGGGGTTCGGGCTCCACGGCCTCGAGCCGCAGCCCGGACTGGGCCGCGAGGTCCACCCGGTCGGCCACCGCATCGGCCGGCGCGGCCACCACGAGACACCGGGACCCGGAGCCGGTGCGGCCCAGCACCACGGTGTCCCACACCAGATCCTCCAGGGGCAGGGGCAGGGTCTCCTCCGCCTCCAAGGGGGCGGCCTGGGCGATCCGGTTCCGGTCGGTGAACGCGAGTTGGACCCGGCGCGGGAACACCCGGTCGGCCGGGAGTCCCGTCACCACGGGGTCGGCCGGGAGTCCGAGGGCGGCGATCCCGGCGGCGGGGTGTTCGGGGTCGAGGCGGGCGTCCCAGACCCGTTCCACCACCGCCCCCTTCCAGCCGCCCTTCACCCGGGCGGCCTCGGCGCGGTCGGCGCGGATCTGGAGTCCCACGGCGGTCTTGGGCATGGGGGGCGACACCTTCGGTCAGCGTGTGGCGAAGGCGCTCACAGTAGCGGAAACCTCGGGGGGGATGCAAGAAAGCGCCACCCCTTCCCGCCGGGCGGGAAGGGGTGGGAGGAGGTGGGGGCTAGATCCGGCCGAGGCGCTGCAGTTTCCGCAGCTGCCGTCGCCGGCGGCGGGCGGCCTTGCGTTCCTTGATGCGCCGCATCTCGCTCTTGCTCACGTAGAACGAGTGGCGCTTCACCGCCGGAAGCACGTTCTTCTGGAAGTCCTTCTTGAGCCTGCGCAGTTCGCGCTCAAACTCGTTCCCAGGACCCCGTTCCGTTCGTTCCCTGGCCAAGGGCGATTCACCTCCTCCCGTGTTGGTAGTCTCCCGGCCCGGAGGCCGGGGAACGGTCCATATACCATCCGGATTCCGGATTGTCAAACAAAGGCGAGGGAGTTTCCCCCGCCGGCCGGCGCGGCCGGGGCAGCGGGCGCGCCTTGACGCCCCCGGTGCCCCGGGATAGCTTTGCGTGCCTTGAGCCCGAGGCCAAGGAAGGAGCGATCGTCGTCGATGCCCCAAGCGAAGCCCCAGACCCCGCCCCGGCGGATCCGCTGGCAGCCCAACATGGCCGCCGTTCTGACGGCCCTGGTGCCGGCGTTCGTGGCGGCCGTGTACTTCTACGGCTGGCGGGCCGCGGCCGTGGTGGCCGTGACGAACGCCTTCGCCTTCGCCACCGAGTACGCCTTCACCCGCCGCCGGGGCGAGCCGGTGACGCTGGCGGTGTTCGTGACCGGCACCCTCCTGGCCCTGTCGCTTCCGCCCTCGATCCCGTTTTGGATGTGCGCCGTGGGCGCCGTGGTGGCCGTGGGCTTCGGCAAGGAGCTCTTCGGCGGCATGGGCCGTAACGTCTACAACCCGGCCCTGGTGGGCCGGGCGTTTCTGTACGTGTCGTTCCCCGTGGCGCTTACCGGCGCCTGGACCGAGCCGTTCTGGGGCGGGCTCGGGGGACTCGGGGCCTGGGCCCCGGGCGCCGACGCCGTGACCTCGGCCACGCTCCTTCCCGTTCTTGCCCACGGGGCCCCCATTTCGCCCTGGGCGCTCCTGTGGGGGAGCCTCCCCGGGAGCCTCGGGGAGACCTGCAAGCCCGCGCTTCTCCTGGGGGGCGCCTACATCCTGTGGAAGCGGGTGGCCTCGTGGGAGATCGTGGCGAGCTGCCTCGGGAGCTTCGCCCTCCTGGTGGGGGCGCTTCGCCTGGCCGGGCTCGCCGGCCCCGACCCCCTGCGGGCCCTCCTGGCCGGCGGGTTTTTGTACGGGGCCCTCTTCATGGCCACCGATCCGGTGAGCGCCAACCGCACCCGGGCCGGGAGGGTGCTCTACGGGTGCGTGATCGGGGTCGCCACGGTGCTGATCCGGGAGTTCGGGAACTTCCCCGAGGGCGCCATGTTCGCGATCCTCCTGGGGAACACCTTCGGCCCGATCCTCGAGGAGGGCCTCGCGGCCTGGAAGGCCCGGCGGGCCGGGGAGGCCGCCCCGTGACCGGCCGGCCCTGGTACCCGGTGGCGTTCATGGCGGTGCTGGCGGCCGTGTTCGGGGCCGCCGTGAGCACGGTGGCCGTGGTGACCCGGCCCCGGGTCGAGGCCGGGGAGCGGGCCCGGCTCCGGGCCCACGTGTTCTCGGCCTTCGGGGTCGAGGCCCCGGCCGACGCCCGGGCCCTGGAGGCCCTGTGGAACGAGCGCATCCGGGAGGCCCGGGACGAGGAGGGGCCCTACTGGGTGCTCCGGGGGCCCGGGGGCGCCGCGGGCTACGCGTTCCCCTTCGAGGGCCCCGGGTTTTGGGGGCCGATCTCGGGGGTGGTGGCCGTGGATCCCGCCGGCGAGCGGATCCTCGGGATCTCGTTCGTCCGGCACCAGGAGACCCCGGGGCTGGGGGGGCGGATCTCGGAAGGATGGTTCCGCGACCAGTTCCGGGGCAAACCCCTGGAGGTGCGCGACGGCCGGGTGCTCGAGTTCGTGTTCCGGCCGCCCACCGGCGAGCGGGAGGTGGAGGCCATCACCGGGGCCACCCAGACGAGCACCCGGCTCGCCCGGTTCCTGAACGCGTTTCTCGCCCGCCTGCCCGGGCGGGCCGTGTTCCGGGGAGGACGGGGATGAGGCCGATCCTGTGGATGCGCCGGAGCCGGGCCGTCTCCACCCTGCGCCGCGGGCTCTGGGACGACAACCCCGTGTACCGCCAGATCCTGGGGATCTGCTCCACCCTGGCGGTCACGAACCTCCTGGTGAACACGCTGGTGATGGGCCTCGGCCTCATCTTCACCACGGCCATGTCGAGCTTCACGGTGAGCCTTCTCCGGAACGCCACCCCCAAGCGGGTACGGATGATGGCCCAGGTGCTGATCATCGCCTCCTACGTGATCCTGGTGGATCTGGCGATCAAGGCGTACCTGCCCGACATCTCCGAGGCCCTGGGCCCCTACGTGGGGCTCATCATCACGAACTGCATCATCATGGGCCGGTGCGAGGGGTTTGCGGCCAAGAACCCGCCCGGGCTCGCGTTCCTCGACGGGCTGGGGTGCGGCCTGGGCTACACCGGGGTGCTCCTGTTGATCGCGTTCGTCCGGGAACTCCTGGGGTTCGGCACGGTGTTCGGCCACCCGGTGCTCCCGGCCGACATGACCCGCTGGACGATCATGGTCATGCCGCCCGGCGCGTTCTTCATGCTGGGCCTGGCCATCTGGTTCTTCCGCACCGTGCAAAA
>CAZUYO010000144.1:0-7477 GCA_964624725.1 uncultured Thermodesulfobacteriota bacterium | reverse complement strand
GGTGGCAGATGGCCGAGGCTCCGGATCCGTGGGTGGACGCGTTCCTGGACCACCTCCGCTATGAGCGAAACACCTCGGCCCACACGGTGCGGAACTACGCCGGCGACCTCGCCCGGTTTGCGGCGTGGGCCGGGGCGCGCACCGGGGCGCGGGGGCCGAAGCTCTGGGCCGGGGTGGAGCCCGGGGACGTGCGCTCGTACCTGGCCTCGCTCCACGGCCGCAAGAGCCGGGCCACGGTGAGCCGGGCCCTCTCGGCGCTGCGGGCGTTTTTCCGGTTCCTGGTGCGCGAGGGGCACCTCGAGGCGAACCCGGCCGCCGCCGTGACCGCGCCCAAGTTGGCCAAACGCCTGCCCGGCGTCCTCTCGGTGGACGAGGTGTTCGCCCTGCTCGACGCGGTGGAGGGGGACGGCCTCCTGGCCCTCCGGGACCGGGCCATGCTGGAGCTCCTCTACGCCACCGGCATCCGGGTGTCGGAGCTCGTGGGCCTCGACGGCCGGGATCTTCGGCTGCGCCAGGGGCTCGCCCGCATCCGGGGGAAGGGCCGGGTGGAGCGGGAGGTGCCGCTGACCGCCCCCAGCGTGCGGGCGTTGGAGGCCTATTTCGCCGCCCGGGCCCGCGCGGGGCGGCCGTTGGAACCCGAGGGGCCGGTGTTCCTGAACCACCGGGGCGGCCGGCTCACCGACCGGAGCGTGCGGCGGGTGATCGACCGGTGGATCGAGAAGGCGGCCCTGGCCCGGCGGGTGCACCCGCACCTGCTGCGCCACAGCTTCGCCACCCACCTGCTGGCCGGTGGGGCGGACCTGCGGGCGATCCAGGAACTCCTGGGCCACCGGAGCCTTTCGACCACCCAGAAATACACCCACGTGGGCATCGAGCAGCTCATGCGGGTGTACGACCGGGCCCACCCCCGGGCCGGGCGGGCGGGAACCGGGGGAAAGCCCCCAACCGATTCTCAGACCTGACGTCCGGACGTCCCACCGTCCGCGCGTCCGAACGGAAGAACCCCATGACCCAGACGTTCCACGGAACCACGATCGTGTGCGTGCGCCGCGACGGGCGGGTGGCCATGGCCGGCGACGGCCAGGTGACCTTCGGGGCCACGGTGTTGAAGCGCACGGCCCGCAAGGTGCGAAAGCTCCGGGAGGGCAAGATCCTCGCCGGGTTCGCCGGGGCCACGGCCGACGCCTTCACCCTGCTCGAGCGGTTCGAGGGCAAGCTCGAGGCCCACGGCGGCAGCCTCCACCGGGCCGCGGTGGAACTGGCCAAGGACTGGCGCACCGACAAGTACCTGCGCCGGCTCGAGGCCATGCTGCTCGTGGCCGACCGGGACGCCACCCTCCTTCTCTCGGGCACCGGCGACGTGGTGGAGCCCGAGGAGGGGGTGGTGGCCATCGGGTCGGGCGGCCCCTACGCCCTGGCCGCCGGGCTCGCGCTCTACGAGCACACGGCCCTCGGGGCGGCCGAGATCGCCCGGGAGGCCCTCAAGGCCGCGGCCCGGATCTGCATCTACACCAACGAATCCGTGGAACTCGAGGAACTCGGAGGATAGACCCCCATGGCCGTGTTCACCCCCCGGGAGGTCGTCTCGGAGCTCGACCGCTACATCGTGGGCCAGCACAAGGCCAAAAAGGCCGTGGCCATCGCGCTTCGGAACCGCTGGCGCCGCCGCCAGGTGCCCGAGGACCTCCGGGACGAGATCACGCCCAAGAACATCCTGATGATCGGCCCGACCGGCGTCGGGAAGACCGAGATCGCCCGGCGGCTGGCCCGGCTCGCCGGGGCGCCCTTCGTCAAGGTGGAGGCGAGCAAGTTCACCGAGGTGGGCTACGTGGGCCGGGACGTGGAGAGCATGGTCCGGGACCTGGTGCGGGTGGCCGTGGCCATGGTGCAGGAGGAGGAGCAGGCCCGGGTGGCCGCACGGGCCGAGGAGCTGGCCGAGGAGAAGATCCTCGATCTCCTGCTGCCCGGCCACTCCGGCGACACCACCACCCGGGAGCGGCTCCGGCAGATGCTCCGGGCCGGGGCATTGGACGACCGGGTCGTGGAGGTGGAGATCGCCGCCCAGGCCCCCACGCCGGCCATGGAGATCTTCACCGGCCAGGGCATGGAGGAGATGGGGCTCCAGATCCAGGACATGCTGGGGAGCCTCTTCCCGAAGCGGCGCAAGCGAAAGAGCATGAAGATCCCCGAGGCCCGGGAGGTGCTGAAAGAGCAGGAGGCGGCCCGGCTCGTGGACCAGGAGCGGGTGACCGAGCTCGCCCTGGAGAAGGCCCAGAACGACGGGATCATCTTCATCGACGAGATCGACAAGATCGCGGCCCGGGAGGGGGGTCGGGGCCCGGACGTGTCGCGGGAGGGGGTGCAGCGCGACATCCTCCCCATCGTCGAGGGGAGCACGGTCCACACCAAATACGGGGTGGTCAAGACCGACCACATCCTGTTCATCGCGGCCGGGGCGTTCCACATGTCGAAGCCCTCGGACCTGATTCCCGAGCTCCAGGGCCGGTTCCCGATCCGGGTGGAACTCGACCCCCTGGGCAAGGACGACTTCGTGCGGATCCTGACCGAGCCCCAGAACGCCCTGACCCGCCAGTACCGGGCCCTTCTCGAAACCGAGGGGATCGAGCTCGAGTTCACCCCCGACGGCATCGAGGAGATGGCCGACATGGCCGCCCGGGTGAACGAGAAGACCGAGAACATCGGGGCCCGCCGGCTCCACACGATCATGGAGCGGGTGCTGGAGGAGCTGAGCTTCACGGCCCCGGACCTGGCGGAGCGCAAGGTCGTGGTGGACCGCGCCTACGTGCGCGAACGGCTCAAGGACATCGTGGCCGACACGGACGTGTCGCGCTACATCCTGTAGGTCAGGGGTCGGAAAACAGGGGACAGGGTTTCCCCGACCCCGGTCCCCTGCCCCCCGATACGGAGAACACAGACCGATGGCCGAAGACCGCCCGTATCCCGAGGAACTCGTCCAGAAGGCCCAGGTGCTCCACGAGGCCCTGCCGTACATCCGGGCCTTCTACGGCAAGGTGGTGGTGATCAAGTACGGCGGCCACGCCATGGTGGACGAGGCCCTCAAGGAGAGCTTCGCCCGGGACGTGGTGCTCCTGAAGTACATCGGCCTCAATCCCGTGGTGGTCCACGGCGGGGGGCCCCAGATCAACCGGGTGCTCGAGCGCATGCAGATCGAGAGCACCTTCGTGGACGGCATGCGGGTGACCGACGGCGCCACCATGGACGTGGTGGAGATGGTGCTCGGGGGCAAGGTGAACAAGGAGATCGTGAACCTGATCCAGCTCCACGGCGGCCGGGCCGTCGGGCTCACCGGCAAGGACGGGGGGCTCATCCGGGCCAAAAAGCTCTACATGGAGCGCCGCCGGGGCGACGACCTTCCCCCCGAGATCGTGGACATCGGGGCCGTGGGCGAGGTGGAGCGGATCAACCCCCAGGTCATCGAGTCCTTGGACCGGGGCGGGTTCATCCCGGTGATCGCGCCCGTGGGCGCGGGCGAGAAGGGGGAAACCTACAACATCAACGCCGACCTCGTGGCCGGCCGGATCGCCGGGGCCCTCAAGGCCGAAAAGCTCGTGCTCCTCACCGACGTGGAGGGCATCCTCGACGCCGAGGGCAAGCTCATCTCCACGGTGCGGGCCTCCGAGGTGCCGGGGCTCATCGAGGCCGGGGTGCTCCGGGGCGGCATGATCCCCAAGGTGCGCTGCGCCCTCGACGCCCTCGAGGAGGGCGTGGGCAAGGTGCATATCGTCGACGGCCGGGCCCGCCACGCCGTGCTCCTGGAGATCTTCACCCGGGGCGGGGTGGGCACCGAAATCGTGAAAGGCTGACCCCATGGGAAACCAAGAGATCGCAGACCTCGCCGCCACCTGCCTCATGCCCACCTACGCCCGGTTCCCGGTGGCCCTGGTGCGGGGCCAGGGCATGCGGGTGTGGGACGCCGACGGCCGCCAGTACCTGGACTTCCTGGCCGGCATCGCCGTGTGCAACCTGGGCCACTGCCACCCCCACGTGGTGGAGGCGATCCGGGAGCAGGCCGGCACGCTCCTGCACGTGTCGAACCTCTACCACATCGAGCCCCAGGTGCGGCTCGGGAAACTCCTGACCGAGGTCACCTTCGCCGACCGGGTGTTCTTCTGTAACAGCGGGGCCGAGGCCAACGAGGGCGCCATCAAGCTCGCCCGCAAGGTCCAGAAGGACCGGGGGCAGCCGGAGCGCCACGAGATCGTGTCGGCCACCATGAGCTTCCACGGCCGCACCCTGGCCACCCTCACGGCCACCGGCCAGGACAAGGTCAAGGTGGGGTTCGACCCCCTGCCCCCCGGGTTCACCTACGTGCCCTACGACGACGTGGAGGCCCTGGAGGAGGCCGTGGGCCCCCGCACGGCGGCCGTCATCCTGGAGCCGATCCAGGGCGAGGGCGGGGTGCGGGTGCCCTCCGAGGGGTACCTCCGGAGGGTGCGGGAGCTGTGCGACGTGCGCGGGGCGCTCCTCATCCTCGACGAGGTCCAGACCGGGGTGGGCCGCACCGGCACCTTCCTCGCGGCCGAGCACGAGGGCGTGAAGCCCGACATCTGCACCCTGGCCAAGGGCCTGGGGGGCGGGGTGCCCATCGGGGCGGTGCTCGCCACCGAGGCCGTGGCCCAGAGCTTCGGCCCGGGCACCCACGCCTCCACCTTCGGGGGCAACCCGCTGGTGTGCGCCGCAGCCCTCGCCACGGTGCGCACGATCCTCCAGGAGGGAATCCTGGAGCACACCCGGCGGATGGGCGCCTACCTCCTGGAGCGGCTCGGGGCCCTGGCCGCCGACCGGCCGGGGGTGGCGGCCGTGCGGGGCCGGGGGCTCCTGATCGGCATCGAGCTCGCGGCCGACCGGAAGGCCAAGGACGTGGTCACGGCGATGATGGACCGGGGGTTCCTGGTGGGCTCGGCCGGCGAGCAGGTGGTGCGGCTCGCCCCGCCCCTGATCGTGGAAACGGAGGAGATCGACGCCCTGCTCACGGCGTTGGAAGAGGTGATTTAAGGCCGTCGCCGGTCGCTGGTCGTCGGTCGCGGGTCGTGGGATGCCGGATGGGCGGAACTGACGAACCTCCCGGTTGCCAAGCCCCGTCCAGCCGTCTCACCGGCCAAGGCGTTTGGCCTTCCGGCATTCCAGCCTTCCAGCTTCCCAGCTTTCTAGCTTTCTAGCCTTCTAGCGGAACGAGAGCCGCCATGCCCAAGCACTTTTTGAAACTCACGGATTTCGGCCGGGACGAACTCCTCGGCATGCTCGACCTCGCCCGGGACCTCAAGGCCCGCCAGGCCCGGGGGGAGCCCCACCGGCTTCTCGAGGGCAAGACCCTGGCCATGCTCTTCGAAAAGTCGAGCACCCGCACCCGGGTGTCGTTCGAGGTGGGCATGTTCCAGCTCGGGGGCCACGCCCTGTTCCTGTCGCCCCGCGACACCCAGATCGGCCGGGGCGAGCCCATCAAGGACACGGCCCGGGTGCTGTCGCGCTACGTGGACGCCATCATGGTGCGCACCTACGGCCAGCACGTGCTCGAAGAACTCGCCCACTGGGCCTCGGTGCCGGTGATCAACGGGCTCACGGATCTCCTGCACCCCTGCCAGGTCATGGCCGACCTCCTGACCGTGCTCGAACGCCGGGGGAGCCTCGAGGGGCTCCGGGTGGCCTGGATCGGCGACGGGAACAACATGGCCCACTCCTGGATCAACGCCGCCCGGGTGCTGGGGTTCGGGCTGCGGCTCGCCTGCCCCGAGGGGTACGACCCCAACGGCGAGATCCTGGCCGCGGCCCGGGAGGCCGGGGCCGACGTGGAACTCGGCCGCGATCCCGGGTGGGCCGCCCAGGGCGCCCACGTGGTCACGACCGACGTCTGGGCCTCGATGGGCCAGGAGGCCGAGCAGGAGGCCCGGCGCCGGGCCTTCGCCGGGTACACCGTGGACGCCGGGGTGATGGCCGCGGCGGCCCCCGACGCCCTCTTCCTCCACTGCCTGCCGGCCCACCGGGGGGAGGAGGTCACCGAGGACGTGCTCGAGGGCCCGCAGTCGGCCGTGTGGGACGAGGCGGAAAACCGGCTCCACGCGCAAAAGGCGATCCTCGTGACCCTGGTGCGGGGCGGGGCGTAAGCCCGGCGCCCGAGGGACGGAGGGCGTCCGACCCAAGCGGTCCGCCCGGGACACGGGCGCTTCCCAGCCTCCCAGCTTCCTAGCTTTCCAGCTTCCAAGACTTCCAGCCTCCAAAGGAGCGAACGACCATGGCAAAGGGCAGCGTGAAAAAGGTGGTTCTGGCCTACTCCGGGGGCCTCGACACCTCGGTGATCTTGAAATGGCTCGTCGAGACCTACGGGTGCGAGGTGATCGCGTTCTCGGCCGACCTGGGCCAGGCCGAGGAGCTCGACGGCCTGGAGGAGAAGGCCCTTCGCACCGGGGCATCCAAGGTCTACATCGACGACCTCCGCGAGGAGTTCGTCCGGGACTTCGTGTGCCCCATGTTCCGGGCGGCGGCGATCTACGAGGGCTCGTACCTGCTCGGGACCTCCATCGCCCGGCCGCTCATCGCCAAGCGCATGATCGAGATCGCCGAGGCCGAGGGCGCCGACGCCGTGGCCCACGGGGCCACCGGGAAGGGCAACGACCAGGTGCGGTTCGAGCTCACGGCCTACGCCCTCAAGCCCGACATCCGGGTGATCGCCCCCTGGCGGGAGTGGGACCTGAACTCCCGGGAGAAGCTCATCGACTACGCCCAGAGGCACGGCATCCCGGTGCCGGTCACCAAGGCCAAGCCCTACTCCAGCGACCGGAACCTCCTGCACATCTCCTTCGAGGGCGGCATCCTGGAGGACCCCTGGCGGGAGCCGGACGAGGACATGTTCGTGCTCTCGGTGAGCCCCGAGAAGGCCCCGGACGAGCCCGAGTACGTGGAGGTGGAGTTCGAGGCGGGCAACCCCGTGGCCGTGAACGGCGAGCGGCTCTCCCCGGCGGCGCTCCTCCAGCGCCTCAACGAGATCGGCGGCCGCCACGGCGTGGGCCGGGTGGACATCGTGGAAAACCGGTTCGTGGGCATGAAGAGCCGGGGCGTGTACGAGACCCCGGGCGGCACGATCTGGCGCGAGGCCCACCGGGCCGTCGAGAGCCTCACCATGGACCGGGAGGTCATGCACCTCCGGGACTCCCTGGTGCCCAAGTACGCCGAGCTCGTCTACAACGGGTTCTGGTTCGCGCCCGAGCGGGAGACCCTGCAGGCCTTCATGGACGAGGCCCAGAAGAACGTGACCGGCACCGCCCGGCTCAAGCTCTACAAGGGCCACTGCATGGTCGTTGGCCGGAAGAGCCCCCGGAGCCTCTACGACCCCGAGGTGGCCACCTTCGAGGAAGACACGGTCTACGACCAGGCCGACGCCACCGGGTTCATCAAACTAAACGCCCTGCGGCTTCGCACGCTCAAGAAACTCATGGGCTGA
>CAZUYO010000143.1:0-7569 GCA_964624725.1 uncultured Thermodesulfobacteriota bacterium | reverse complement strand
CTGGGGGTGGCCCAGTCGTTCCCGCCCGACGTCACGGGGCTCCACGCCGTGGCCGATCTCGCGGACCTGCCCGCCGGGGCCGAGGTGGAGGCCCGGTGGGTGGCCGTGGACGCCCTCGAGACCCCCGACACCGTGGTGCTCCGGAGCAAGACCCGTCTGGAGCAACCCGGGGAGGCGCGGGTGCATTTCTCGATCGAACTCGCCGAGGGCAAGCGGTTCCCCGCGGGCCGGTACCGGCTGGAGGTGGCGGTGAACGGGGAACCCGCCGGGAGCGTGCCGTTTCGGATCGCGCCCCGGACGGGCCCGGGGGCCCGGCCGTTCGGGGCCCTCTACGTGGCCCTGGACCTCACCCCCGAGGGCCGGCCCCGGGGGGTCACGGACGAACTCACGGCCGACCGCAAGGGGTGGTACGGGCTCGCCACGGTGGACGGCCTCACCGCCGGCCAGGAGGTCACCGGCCGGTGGGTGTACACCGGACAGCCCGCGGCCGAGGGCGAGGTGTTCGCGCCCCAGACCGTGCGGATCGAGCAGGACGGGAACCAGAGCATCCACTTCCAGGTGGCCCGGAACGAAGGCACCTGGCCCGAGGGGTGGTACCGGTTCGAGGTGTTCGTGGACGGGGAACTCCTGGCCTACGAGCCGTTCTTCGTGTTCCCCGCCCGGGGGGAACCGCCGGCGGCTCCCTCGCCGCCGGCCGACGGGTCGCCGGCGGCCGGCGGGGGGCAGACGCCGCGCTGGGCGGTGTTCGTGTACCTCGACGGCGACAACAACCTGGAACCCTTCGCCCTCAAGGACCTGGACGAGATGGAGCGGGCCCTTCCGGCCGACGGGTCGGTGGAGGTGTGGGTGCTCGTGGACCGGGCCGAGGGGTACGCCGAGGCCGAGGGGAACTGGACCGGGGCCCGCATCTACCGGGTGCGGCCCGACCCGAACGAGGGGATCCACTCGGAGGTGGTGGCCGAGGCCGGGGAACTCAACATGGGGGACCCGGCCACCCTGCGGCGGTTCCTGGGCAAGGGGCTCGCGGCCGTCCCCGCCCGGCACCGGGCCCTGATCCTGTGGGACCACGGGGGCGGGTGGTCGGCCCACGCCACGGACGAGAAGGCGCCCGGGGCGCCCGAGGAAACCGACCACCTCACCCTGCCCGAACTGCGGGAGGCCCTGGCCGGGGCCCTGGAGGACGCCGGGCAGGGCCCCCTGGATTGGGTGGGGTTCGACATGTGCCTCATGGCCCAGATGGAGACGGCCTTCGAACTCCAGGGCCTGGCCCGGTTCGTGGTGGCCTCGGAGGCGGTGGAACCCGGGGACGGCTGGCCCTACGAGCGGGTGCTGCCGCTCCTGGCCCGGCCCGAACTCACCCCCCGGGAGGCGGCGGCCGGCATCGTGGACGCCTTCGACGCCTCGTACCGGGACCGGGAGGAGGTCACGGTGACCCTCTCGGCCCTGGACCTCGACCGGGTGGGGCAGGCCGCCCGGGCGCTCGACGCCCTCGTCGGCCGGATCGAACAGAGCCTCGGGGCCGCCTGGCCGGCCCTCACGCGCTCGCTCTTCTTCTCGGTGGGGTTCGCCGACCTGGGCGACGTGCGCCGCGGCCCCAAGGCCCTGGCCAGCGTGGACCTGGGCCACGCCATGGCCAACCTGGCCCGGCTCTCCCCGGCGGTGGGGAACTCGGCCGAGTACCGGGCGTTCGAGGAGGCCCTGGGGGCCCTGGTGGTCCGGTCGCGCACGAGCCCCCGGTACCGGGAGAGCCGGGGCGTGGCCGTGTATGCGCCGTTTCGCAAGGACCTCGCGAACCCGGCCTACGGGCAGACGCGGTTCGCCCGGGAAACCCGGTGGGCCGAGGTTCTGGCCGCCCTGCACCAGGCCCAGGCCCGGTGGGACCGGGCCCCCCGGATCGACGGGATCGAAACGGTGAGCCTGCTCCGGGGGGAGCCCGTGGGGGAGGTGCTCCAGCTCGGCCAGGACGGGTTCCGGTTCCGGTACGAAGGGGCGAACCTGCTGCGGGCCCTGGTGCTCCTCGGGGAACGGGACGAGAAGGGGCGGCGCACGCTGCTCTTCGAGAAAAGCCTCCTGCGCAAGGAGACCCTGGAGGACGAGGGCCAGGCCGTGCGCCGCCGGAACCGGGAGGAACTCCTCGAGGTGTACAGCCACCCCGACGGGGCGCACGACGTGGGGTTTCGGTACGACGCCCTGCGCCACCTCCTCACGGACGGCGAGCGGGCGTTCCCGGTCACGGTGGACGAGACCGACCTGGCCGACGCCGCCGCCCACGTGCGGTCCGTGCCCGTGCTCTACCTCGACCCCAAATACGGGAAGTTCTTCGCCACCGTGTACACGAACTGGCTCGGGCACGCGGCCTCGGTGGTGGTGGAGGTACCCCAAAAGGACGGCTCGGTGGTGTACGCCGAGGTGGACCCGCCGCCCCAGGCGAAGGTGCGGCCGCTCCTCGAAGCCCTGGGCGACGACGGGAAGGTGTCGTACGTGCCCACCGGCGAACTCGCCTGGGGCGAGGGCCTCCGGCTCACGATCGATCTGGTGCCGCCGGGAAGCTACGAGGTGCTCCTGGGCGTGGAGACCCTGACCGGGCGCACCGCCTCGGCCCGCCACGGGTTCCGGGTGGCGGTGCGCGACGACGACCTGCTGGCGAACCGCGAGGCCAGCGCCCGGGAACTCACCGCCGAGAACCTGACCGGCGAGTGGGAGGTCGTGGACGCCGGCGCCTGGTTTCGGGAGCAGCGGCTCGTGCCCCTGGGCGGGTTCGTGACCTACCGGCCCCACCCCCGGTACCGGGGGGTGCTGGAAAAGGTGGTGTCGAAACCCCGGGGCCAGGACCTCTACCGGGGGCTCCACGTGGTGGAGGTGCTCCGGCCGGGCCCGGGGCTTCCCCACATGGCCCAGTACGTGCTCGACGACGGGGGCCAGCCCCGGTTCGACTACGGCTACGGGCTCTCGTACCCCCTGTTCGACCGCGCGGGCGGCCGGGACCTCCTGCTTTCCCTGGACCTGCGCACCGGGGAACTCCAGGTGTTTGTGAAGCGGTCGGGCCCGCCCCTGACCCTCTCGAACCGGCCCCAGCCGGCCGCCCCACCCCCCACGGCCCAGCCCGTTTCCCTCGACGGGGTGTGGCAGGCCGACGACGGCACGGGGCTCGCCATCGAGGGCACCCAGTGGGTCTATTTCGAGGCGGGCCAGCCGGTGGACCAGGGGGTGCTCCAGGTCGAGGGCGACACGATCACGGCCCAAAGCCTCGTCACGGGCACGGTGATGGCGTTCCGGTTCCAGATCGCCGGGAACCGCCTCGTGCTCCAGGACCAGGCGGGGGGGATCACCCAGTACGCGAGGGTCCGATGACCCCGGGAGGACGCGCCATGGCGGCCCGCACCCTGCTCACCCTCACCGCGGCCGTGGCCCTGGGGGCCCGGGTGGCCGGGGCGGGCCCCGGCCAGGTGGCCGTGCCCCTGGGGGGGTTCTCGTTCGACCCGCCCTCCGGCTGGACGGCCCGCCAGACCCCCCAGGGCGTGCTCCTGGGCCACGCCACGGTGCCCGGGGTGGTGCTCGTGTTCCCCCACCGCGCGGCCGACGCGGCCGAGATGCGCCGGCTGTTCGCCCAGGGCATCGTGGAGGAAGGGGTGGTGCTGCGCCCCTCGGGCGCCCCCGAACCCCTCGGCGAGGCCGCCCTGGGCGGAGCGGTGGAGGGGTCGGCCGACGGGGCCCCGATCCGGGGCTGGGCGGCCCTGGCCCTGGGGCCGGCCGGCGGGGGCGCCGTGGTGGTGGCCCTGACCTCCCCCGAGGCCTACGGCCCGGCCCAGCGCCGGGCGGTGGAGGCCATCGTGGCGACGCTCCGGTTCGAGGCGCCCGACCGCAACCTGGCGGCCCAGTTCGTGGGGGTGTGGTGGCATTTCGCCAAGAGCGGGTTCGGGGAGACCTACTCCACCTCGGAGCGGACCGTGGCCCTGCGGCCCGACGGCACCTTCACCCTGGGGAGCGAGTCGTACGCCCACGAGGAGGGGGGCTCCTCGACCCTCGGCGGGCGGGCCACCGCGGGCCGGTGGAGCGTGCGGGGCACCCTGGAGGCCGGGGAACTCGTGCTCACCTACCCGGACGGCACGAGCGACACCGTCTCCTACGTGGTGCACCGGGAAAACGGCCGGGCGTTCCTGGGCACCATGTACTACTTCGACGGCGAGCTCTACGCGAAAAACGCCCGGCCGTGAGGGAACGGCCCCCGCCTCAACCCCCCTCGTGGAACGGCAGGGTGAACGAGAACGTGGCCCCGGCGCCGGGGCGGCTCTCGGCCCAGATGCGGCCGCCCAGCCGCTGGACGATCTCCCGGGAGATGGCGAGCCCCAGGCCGGTGCCCAGGGGGTGGCTCTTCTGGGGGTCGCGGATCTGGGAGTAACGCTCGAACACCTCGGCCAGGCGGCCCTCGGGGATGCCCTCGCCCTCGTCGGCCACGCTGACCACGGCCTCCCCCTCCCCCGCCACGGCGCCGACCCAGATCGTGCCCCCCGCCGGGGAGAACTTGACCGCGTTGGACAGGAGGTTCGCGAGCACCTGCTGGAGCCGGTCGGGATCGGCGGCCACCGGCGGCAGGAGCTCCTCCACCGAGGTCTCGATCCGCACCCCCTTTTCCTCGCACAGGGGCCTGGCCACCTCGGCGGCCTTCTGGATGGCCTCGCCCAGGTCCACCGGCTCGATGTGGAACTCCACCCGGCCGGCCTCGATCTTGGAGAGGTCCAGCAGTTCGTTGATCATCCGGGTCAGCCGCTCGGCCTCCTGCTGGATGATCTCCAGGAACTGGCGGCGCTTGTCCGGGTCGTCCACCCCGTATTTCAGGAGGATCTCGCTGAAGGACCGGATCGAGGTGAGGGGGGTGCGAAGCTCGTGGCTCACGGTAGACAGGAACTCGCTCTTGAGCCGGTCGAGTTCCCGCAGCCGCGCGTTCGCCTCCTCGAGTTCGGCCGTGCGCTGGCGGACCTTCTCCTCCATGGCCTGGCTGTAGGCCTGCACCTCGCCGTAGAGCCGGGCGTTGGCCACGGCCATGGCGAGCTGGTTGGCCAGGGCGCAAAACAGGCTCACGAACTCCTCGGTGAAGTGCATGGGCCCCCGGGTGCCGTAGGCGGTGAGCACGCCCATGGGCTTGCCCTCGTGGATCATGGGGGCGTGGATGAGCGCCGTGACCGGCACGTCCTGGGTGAGCTGGCCGAAGAAAATGGGCTTGTCCACGTTGCGGGCGTCCTCCAGGACCACCGGCTCGCCCCGCAGGAAACAGGTGCCGAAGTAGCTCTCCTCGGACGGGGGCACGGCCGACAGGGCCACGTAGCCCGGGTTGAGGCCCACGTGGGACCGGATCCGGAGCTTGCCGTCCTCGTCCAGGAGCCGCACGGCCAGGTACTCGAACCCGAACTCCCGGTGGATGAGGTTGAGCACCCCGTCCAGCACGGCGTCGATGTCCAGGGTGCGCGACATGAGCCCCGCCGCCTCGTGGAGCACCAGGAGCTCCCGGAGCTGGCGTTCCAGGGCCTCGCGGCTCTGGGCCAGGGTGCGCGACACCCGGCCGAACACGTCGAGGATCTCCGGGGCCTGGTCCCGGGGCCAGGCCAGGAAGCTCTGGAGGACCATGCGGGCCGAGGGGGTGCCCAGGGCGCTCGCGAGGCACCGCTCCGCGGCCTCCACCAGGGCCTGGGGCCCGGCCCGCGCCGGTAGGCTCTCCAGGACCTCCCGGGCCTTGGCCGGCCCCACGAACCGGGTGAGGAGCGCCTCCACGTCCTCCCGGCCCACCCAGCCCAGGGGCACGGCCGGGGAGGCCTCGGGCCGCCGCCCCCCCGCCAGGAAGCTCACGGTCAGAAACCCGCCCAGGTTGAACACGGTGCTCCACACCAGGGCGTGGGACCAGGGGTCGAGCCCCCCGAGCCCGAACAGGGCGTGGGGCCGCAGGGCCGCGATGCCCCAGGGCCCCCGCTCCAGAATGGCCGGATCCATCCAGCCCGACCCCACGAAGGTGGGCAGCAAGAGGGTGTAGGCCCACACCCCGAACCCCAGGGTGAGGCCCGTCAGGGCCCCGGCCCGGGAGCGGCCCTTCCACACGAGGCCCAGGAGCACGGCGGGCGCAAACTGGGTCACCGCCGAGAACGACAGAAGCCCGATGTTCACCAGGGTCTGGGACTCCCCGATCCACCGGTAGAACCCGTACCCCAGGAGCACCACCCCGAAGATGAACACCCGCTTGGCGAGAAGCAGCCGCCGGGAGAGATCGCGGCTCGTCTCGGTGCCGATGGCGGGGGAGAACTTCCCCAGGATCGCGATGCCCGGATGGTGGAGGATCATGGTGGCCAGGGCCACCGACGAGACGATCACCATGCTCGCGGCGGCGGAGAACCCCCCGAGGAACGCGAGCGCGGCCAGCCCCGTGTGGCCCCGGCTCAGGGGCAGGGTGATGAGAAAGGTGTCGGGGGGGCCCGGCGCGTGGGCCAGGAGCCCCACCAGGGCCACGGGCAGCACGAACAGGTTCATGAGCAGGAGGTACGTGGGGAAGATCCAGGAGGCCTGCCGCAGGTGCCGCTCGCGCACGTTCTCCACCACCAGCATGTGGAACTGCCGGGGCAGGAGCACGATGGCCGCCATGGAGAGCACCCCCAGCGTGACCCACTCGGGCACCGTGGTCTTGGGGCCCAGCACCAGGATGTCCTTGAACTCGGGGTGGGCCAGGGCCTCGGAGAAGATCCTCCCGAACCCGCCGCCGATGCCCCAGGTGATGTAGGCCCCGAGCACGAGGAACGCGCCGAGCTTCACGGCGCTCTCGAAGGCCACGGCCGCCACCATGCCCTCGTGGCGTTCGCTCACCACCAGGGTGCGGGCGCCGAAGAGCACGGCGAACATGGCGAGCCCCAGGGCCGCCCAGAACGCGGCGTCCCGGAGCACGCCCGTGCCCGCCAGGCGGCCGGTCAGCAGATCGAAGGTGTGCCCCACCGCCTTGAGCTGGAGCCCGATGTAGGGGGTCACCCCGGCCACCAGGATGAACGTGGCCAAGGCCCCCAGGGCCGACCCCTTCCCGTAGAGCTCCTCGAGGAGGTCCGGGAGCGTGGTGATGCCCCGGCTCCGGCAGTAGGCGACCATTTTCCGCAGGGCCAGGGGCGCGAGGAAAAAGACCAGGGTCGGCCCCAGGTAGATGGGCAAGAACCCCATGCCCTTGGAGGCCGCCCGGCCGATGCTGCCGTAGAAGGTCCACTCGGTGCAGTACACGGCCAGCGACAGGCTGTAGACGAGGGGGTGGTCCACGGGGCTCCGCCCCCGTTCCCGGGCCCGGTCGGCCGCGTAGGCCAGGGCGAAGAGCCCCAGCACATACCCCAACCCGAGAAGCGCCACCCAGAAGGCGCGGGTCATCGGCGAAACCGCAGCAGGCACGGCACGAGGGCCACCAGAACGGCCCAGGCCGAAAAGAGGTAGAGGGGGAGAAGCGGCACACCGGCCAGGGGGGCGGGCCGGTTGAACAGCACGAGCAGGGGCGAGAAGAAGAGGATCACCCCCAGCACGAACAGCGCGGCGAGTCGGCGGGCACCAGAATCCATG
>CAZUYO010000142.1:0-7576 GCA_964624725.1 uncultured Thermodesulfobacteriota bacterium | reverse complement strand
CGCCCCCCCGATCGGGCCCAGACACGCCACGAGGCGTTCCAGGCGGGCGGGGGGGATCGGGTCGGTGAAGACGCCCTGGCCCGGGCGGGCGGGGTCGAGGCCCCGGAGGAACACGTAGTGGACCCCGCCCAGGTGCCGGGCCGGGTCGTACCCGGGGAGCCGGGCCCGGAGGTGGAGGTGCAGGGCCACGGCGTAGAGGTGGTACTGGAGCACGTAGTGGTCCCGGGCCATGGCCGCGGCCAGGGCCTCGGGGCCGTAGTCCTCGGCCCGGGGGCCCAGGTGGTTCGTCTTCCAGTCCACGAGATGGTAACGCTCCCCCACCCGGACCACGAGGTCCATGACGCCCCGGAGGAACCCCCGCACCGGGGAAAACTGGAGCCGGCCCAGGGCCCCGTCGAGGGCCGGACCGAACCGCTCGGCCAGGTCCGGCGCCCGGAGGGCCCGGGCGAGCTCCCGGGCCGTCAGCGCCGCGTCCTGCCGGGCCCGAAGGGGGAAGGTGAAGGCCACCTCGTGGAGCCGGTCGTGGGGCGGCACCTCGCGAAACGGCACCCCGTCGAAGGCGAGCTCCCCCACCCGGTCGAGCACCCGGGCCACGGCCGGGGCCCACTCGGGCCCGAACCCGTGGGCACGCAGGAGGCGGACCGCGAAAGCCCGGCGCTCCTCCGGGGTGGGGCCGGCCTCGTCCCAGCGTTCGAGCATCTCGTGGAGGCACAGCCCGGTGCGGGCGCCCCGGGGGAACCCCAGGAACTCTTCGGCCTCCCCCTCGGGCTCCTCGGCCGGCTCGGCCCAGTCGTAATCGGCCTCCTCGGCCTCGGCCCCGGAGGCCAGAGCGGTGAAGCTCGTGACTCGCCAGTCGGCCCGGATCGTGCCCCCGAACTCCAGGGCCCGGAGCTCCTCGGGTGCCGCCGCCTCGGGTCGGAGCCGGGGCGGGTCGGCGAACCCGGGCTCCTCCACGGCCGCGCCGGGCCCCTCCACCCGGCCCAGGGCCGCCCGGAGCTCGGCGTCGTCGGGCTTGCGCTCGGCCAGACGCCCCACCGGGTCGTCGCCCTCGGCCCCGCCCAGCAGGAGGTATCCCGGCGGGGTCCGGCCGACGTCCCGGAACCCGCCCCAGGCGAAGACCACCCGGTTCTTGGCCCGGGTCAGGGCCACGTAGAAGAGCCGCAGCTCCTCGGAAAGCCCCTCGGCCCGGGCCCGGGGGAGGTTCGCCTCGATCTCGGCCGGATCGAAGGTCAGCACCATGGCGCCGTCGTCGGCGTGATAGGGAAGCCCGCGCTCCCCGTCGATGTCGGGGGTGGCGAGCGACGCAAAGGGCACCAGGACCACCGGGAACTCCAGGCCCTTCGACCGGTGCACCGTGAGGATCTTCACGGCCCGCTCGTCGCTTTCGAGCCGCAGTTCGTGGGCCTCGTCGCTTGTCCCCCGCCCGCCCAGCCGGTCCTCGAGCCAGCGCACGAGGCCGGCCGGCCCGGCCCCGCCCTGGCGGGCGGCGGCGTCGAGCACCTCGCCCAAGTGCACCACGTTCGTAACCCGGCGCTCGCCGTCGGCGAACCGAAGGAGGTGCTCCCGCACCCGGGCCCGGCCCAGGAGGTCCCGGTAGGCCGCCAGGAACCCCCGGTCGTGCCACAGGCCGTGCCACTCCCGGAACCGCTCGAGCCACCCGGCCCAGGCGGCCTCGTCCTCCAGAACCCGGTGGAGCCCGGCCGCGTCGAACCCGAACCAGTCCAGGGCCAGGGCCGCACGCACGAGCCCCTCGTTCCCCGGCTCGGCCAGGGCCCGCACCACGGTCAACGCCTCGGCGGCCTCCCGGGTCTCGAACAGGCTCCGGGTGGTGTAGAGGACCCCCGGCACCCCGGCCCGCCGGAGGGCCTCCTGCACGGCCTCGGCCTGGCGGTTCGACCGCACCAGGATCGCGAGGTCGCCGGCCCCGAGATCCCGATCGCCGATCTTGGCCCGGCCGGAGCGGCCGAGGTCCAGGAGCCGCACCACCTCGGCGGCCACGGCCCGGGGCAGGTGCTCTTCGGCCCAGCCCTTGTTGATGACGCCGCCCCGGCCCGTGCGCTCCTCGGTGCGGGGCACGAACCAGACCCGCAGCGCGGGCTCGGCCCGGCCGTCCAGGGTGAGCCGGGGCTTTTCCCGGGGGGAGGGCCGGACCTCGGGAAACCCGATGTCGGGCAGCAGAAACGGCCGGTCCACGGCGAACACCCGGCCCACGGCCTCGAGGAGCTCGGGCTCGGAGCGCCAGTTGAACCCCAGGGTGTGGCGGTTCTCGGCCTCGCGGGCCGCCCGGAGGTAGGCGAACACGTCCGCGCCCCGGAACCCGTAGATGGCCTGCTTCGGGTCGCCGATCAGGTACAGGGTGCCGCCGCCGAACACCCGGGAGAAGATCTCGTACTGGAGCGGATCGGTGTCCTGGAACTCGTCGATCAGGGCCGCCGCGTAGCGCTCCCGCAGCGCGGCCGCGAGCGCCTCGCCCCCCGGCCCCGTGAGCCCCCGGTGGACCCGCACGAGGAGATCCGAGAAGAAGAGGACGTCGTTTCGCACCTTCTCCCGGTCGAGGGTCTCGAGCACCGCGGCCAGGGCCCCGGGCAGAAACGCGCGGCGGAACCGGGCGATCCCGTCGGCCAGGGCGCCCGCGGCGGCGAGCGCCGGGTGGGCCGGGGGCTCGGCCCCGGGCTTGGTGCCCTCGGCGAGCTTCCCCGGCGAAAGCTGGTCCAGGGCCCCCAGAAACCCGGTCCCGAACGTCCCGGACCCGACCGCCCGGGTGAGCTCGTCGCACACGGCCCCGAGGAACTCGGGCCGCCACTCCTTCCTCCTTCGGTTCAGGGCGGGGGAGGTGGCGAGGAGCTCCCGGACCTCCTCGGCCCGGGCCCTCCAGGCCTCCTCGAACGCCTCCAACGCCTCCCCCACCGACCGGATCAGGGCCGCGAGGTCGTCGGGGGTGACCCGGGGCCGGAGCTCCAGGGCCGGGTGGGCGAGGAGCGGGGTCAGGGTCCGCCGGAGCTCGGAAGGCCCCAGGCCCTTCCGGGCGAGGTCCGCGGCCAGGATCGGGGGGGCCGAGACGGCGAACCGCCGCCACACGTCCCGCACGGCCTCGGCCACCACGGCCTCGGGGTCGGGCACCACCTCCGGGTCCAGCGGCCCGGCGCTCTCGAACCCCAGGTCCTGGAGCACCCGCTGGCAGAACCCGTGGATCGTGTGGATCGGGGCCCGGTCGAACTCGGCAAGGGCCAGGGTCAGGTCGTCCCGGGCCCGGTCCCGGTCCGACACCGCCTGGAGGAGGTGCCGGAGCAGGTCGTCGCCGCCGGCATCCCCGGTCTCGAAGGCCCGCAGCGCTCCGGCCAGCCGGTCCCGGATCCGGCCCCGCAGCTCCTCGGTGGCCGCCACCGTGAAAGTGACCACCAGGATCCGGTCCACGGGGAGTCGCCGCTCCACCACGAGCCGGAGCACCAGGCCGGCCAGCGCGTAGGTCTTGCCCGTGCCGGCGCTGGCCTCGATGAGATGGGTGCCCGTGAGCGGGGCGGTTTGGATCTCGAACATCCGGGGCGTCGTCATCCCGTGCGGTATCCCCTGGGTTGGCTTCCGATCACAGGTCTTCGGCCACGGCGAACGTGGGCCCGAACACCGCCTCCGCCGTGTCCACAAACCCGGGCACGAAGGGCCCCCCGTCGCCGAAGCAGTGGAGAAGCGCCGGGTCCCGGCACTCCCCCGGGGCGAACTCCGACCCGATCCAGGCCGACCGGGCCCTGGCGAGGGCCTCGCGCTCCCCCTTCCCCTTGCCGTACCGGGCCTCCCCGTAGCCCCAGGAGGTCTCGGGGGCGAACGGGAGCGGCTGGCGAAGCCCCCGGTCGTAGAGCTCCAGGAGCCCGGCCAGGAGCCCCAAGGGGTCGTCCACCGGCCCGAAGGCCCAGCCCTTGGCGTCCTTGCCCACGACCCGGGTGACGGGGTCCACCCCCGGGGGGGCGAGGGCGCACAGGGCCAGGTGCCGCACCCAGGCCCGCACCCGGTCCTTGCCCTTGGGCGCGGCCGGCCGAAACAGCACGAGCCCGCCGGGCCGCACGCCCCCGAGGGCCACCCGCAGCCGGAAGCGGCCCAGCTCGAGCTCCCGGGGCTCCACCTCCACCGGCGGCTCGGCCACGAAGGCCCCGGCCGCCTCCCAGACCCCCCGGGCCAGGCCCTCCGCGTCGGAAAACGCCACGGCCCCGGCCTCCCCCGGGGGCAGCCGGCCCTGGGCCCGGGCGAGCTCCAGGGCCCCGTCCACCGCTTCGCCCGCGGCCAGGAGGTCCAGGATCTCCTGGGCCAGGCCGTAGCGGGACAGGGCATCGGGCTCCAGGGGTTCGGCCTCCTCGATCCCCTCGGCCGGCCCCTCGAGCCGCACCCCCAGCCGGACCCGCAAGAAGTAGGCGGCCGGGTTCCGGAAGAACCGCTCCAGGTCCTGGAGGGTGAGGGTCCGCAGTTCCTCCGGGGGCTCGGGCAGCGGCCGGGGGGCCCACGGGCCCCGCTCCTCCCGCTCGGCGGCCGCGGCGAGCCGCCGGGCCGTGTCGGCGTCGGCCCGGGAGTAGCTTCCGGGGTCCGCCCCGGGCCGGAAGTAGGCCGGGCTGAACGGGTGGAGCCGGTGGCGCACCCGCACCCGCTCCGAGGGCGGCGGGGTGTCCTCGGGCACGGCGAAGGTCCGGTCCAGGGCGTCGAGGAGCTCGCTCACCAGCACCGAGGGAGGAATCTCGGCGTTGTCCCGGGCGCTCTGGCCCGTGTAGCTGAGGTACAGGTGCTCCCGGGCCGAAAGGAGCGCCTCCAGGAAGAGGTACCGGTCCTCGTGCCGGAGCGACCGGTCGCCCCGCCGGGGCTCCCGGGCGATGCCGTCGAACCCCGGCGGCCGGTCGGTGCGGGGGAAGGCCCCGTCGTTGAGGCCCACGAGGCAGACCACCCGAAACGGCACGCTGCGCATGGGCAGAAGGGCGCACACCGTGACCCCGCCCGACAGGAACCCGCCCTCGGCCCGGACCCGGCCCAGGGCCGAGGCCAGGTGCTCGGCCACGGCCTCGAAGGCCACCTCGGGCCCGTCGCCGGCGTCGGCGAGCCGGGCCAGGGCCCGGCGGAGCTCCCCGGCCTCCCGCTCCTCGGCCCCCTCCACCCGGAAAAACCGGTCGAACCACGCCGCCAGGTCCGCGGCCCAGGCCGCCGGCGGGCGGGGCCGGCCGAGGTCGTCGGCCAGGGCGAAGAGCGCCCGGCAAAACCGCACGAGCCCCTCCAGGGCCGCGGCGTCCCCGCCGCCCTCCACGTCGGGGAACGGGTGGACCCCCCGCCAGAGCTCCCGGCCCGGGGCCATGGCCCGGCCGAGCACCAACCGGTCGAGCCCGAACCGCCAGGAATGCTCCCCGTAGGTCCCGAGCCCCAGGGCCTCGCGGTGGGCGGCGTCGCGGCCCCACCGGACGCCGGCCTCGGCCACCCAGGTGCGCACCCGCTCCACGGCCTCGCCGTCCCACCCGAACCGCCGCCGGATGCCCTGCCACTCCAGGAGGTCGAGGACCTCGGTGGCCCGGAGCCGGCCCCGGGCCACCTCCAGAAGCCGCAGGAACCCGGCCGCCGGCCCGCCCCCGGCCGGGCCGGCCCGGTCCGACAGTGTGTGGGGGATCGTGGGCTCTTCGTCCCCACCCCGGAACACGGCCGAGAGGAGGGGGCCGTAGGTCTCGAGGTCGGGGGTCATGACCACCACGTCCTCGGGGCGCAGATCGGGCCGGGTCTCGAACAGGCGCAGGAGGTGGTCCCGCAGGGCCTCGGCCTCCCGCAGGGGGCCGTGGCACGAGGCCACCCGGATCGAGTCGTCCCCCGGCCAGGGGAGGCGGTCCCCCGGTTCCCGGTCGACGAGGTCCAGCACGTCGGCCTGGAGCCGGCCCAGGGCGGTGGAGGCGTCGGGGGGCTCGAACCGGTCGTCCTCCGCCGGCTCGGCCCGGTCCCACAGGAGCTCCAGGAACTCCCGGCCGGCCCGGCCCAGGGTGGCCAGGAGCCGGTTCCCCACCGTGAGGTACTCCCGGATCTCCGGGGCGTTCCGGGCCCTTCGGGCCTTCTCGGCCGGGGACACGATGTCGGCCCACCACTCCCGGCAGGGGTCGAGGGCGAACACCGCGACCGGCCGGTACCGGGCCACGGCGGCGAGCACCTCCACGTAAAAGGGCGGAAGGGCCGACAGCCCGAACACCACCACCCGGTGGGGGAGCCGCCCGGCGGCCTCGCCGTCGAGGGCGGCCAGGAACCTCTCCCTCCGGCGAGCCCGGTGGTCGCCGCCGATCCGCTCGACGAGGGCCCTCCAGGCCTCGGCCTGCCACCCGAGCCCCTCGGGACCCGGCCCGCCGGCCTCCCAGGCGAGCACCCAGTCGGGGCGGTACACGGTGTAGCGGTCGAAGAGGTCGGCGAGGCGGGCCGCGAACCGGTACGCGCGGCCGGGCCGGGGGTCGGCCTCGAGGAACCGGCGCACCGACCCGAAGGAGGGCCGTTCGAGAAGCCCGGGGAGCACCTCCAGCACCCGCCACACGAGGAGGTCCGGGTCCCAGGGCCGCCGGGGATCGCCGGGGCCCAGGACGGCGTCGAACCACTCGTCCACGGCCGCCGCCGGAAACGGGAACCGGGCGTTCATCCACACCCCGAACCGCCGGGCGAGCTCCTGGGTGAGCCAGCGCTCGAGCCCCCGGTTCTGGACCACCACCACCTCGGCGGCGAGCGGGTCGGGCAGGGGCTCGGCCAGAAGCTCGGCCAGGGCCTCCACGAGCCGCTCCATCCGGTTCGAGCGCACGAGCCGCAGCCCCGGGGTCATGCCTCGTCTTCCTCCTGTACCAGGGCCCCGGGGCGCAGGTACCCGTCCCGGGCCGCCTGCCGCAGGATCCGCCGGGCCTCCTCGGCCCGGTCGGCCGGCACCTCGATGCGCTTTTCCCCCAGCGGCCCGATGGACACGGGGTACGGGGTGACCCCCATGTCCCGCACCCGCACCTCGAGGCCGGCCGAGGCGAGAAGCCCCGTGACCGCCGAGGCCTCCACCGCATCCAAGGCCACGTACACCTCGGCCCAGCTCACGGCTTGAGGTCCGTCGGGGAGTGTGCTACCAAGGCTCCGGCCGCCCGCGGGGCGGCGGGATCCGCATCCGGGAGGAGTGCCATGACGACGCGTCGGGGTTTCATCTGGCTCCTTTGTCTCGCGGCCCTGCCGCTTCTCACCGCCATGGGCGGCGGGGGCGCCGGGCCGGTTTCCGACACGATCCCCCGGCCCAAGGAAAACCACCGGGCCGAACTGGTGGACCGCCAGGGGGTGGTGACCCGGGTGGAGCTCCTGGCCTGCAACGGGAAGACGTTTCTCCCCCTGGAGCGGGGCGAGGGCACCCTGATGGTGCCGTTCGCCAAGGTGCGGAAGGTAACCCTGGGGGAGGAAAACGGCTCCCGGCTCGCGGCCCGGGTGGAGGTGGAGGGCGCCGACGCCCTGGAGGGCCGGCTCGCCCGGACGCTTCTTTTCACCGGGGTCACCGACTACGGCAACTACCGCATCGAGGCCCGGGGCCTGGCGGAGATCCGGATGGTCCGGTAACGGCCGGGAA
>CAZUYO010000141.1:0-7618 GCA_964624725.1 uncultured Thermodesulfobacteriota bacterium | reverse complement strand
CGCCGGGATCGTCGGCCCGGTCCCGGCGCCGTCGATCCCGGCGAGTCGCCCCTATAGTAACCACGCCCCACGGAGGTGCCAAGGCCCTTTGCCCCGGCCGGCGGCGTGCGCACCGGTCGGTGCGCCGGACCGCGCCTCCTGGAGACGGACACGGGCCTCCCAGCTTTCTGGCCTCTCGGCCTCCCAGCCTTCTAGCCTTCCAGCCTCCCAGCCTCCTCGCTGGCGTCACCCGTCGAACCACCGGGCCCGGTGCAGCAGGTCCGCGGCCGAGAGTTTCCCCGCCCGGAACAGCCGGCAATCCATCGTTTCCAGGGCCACCCGGCCGGCGCCCTCGGGGGCCTCGACGTGGATCCAGAGGCGGTGGGAGCCGAAGTCGCTCTTCAGGGTCCCCTCCCCCACCAGGTAGGCAAGCCGAAGGAACGGCCCGGCGTCCGTCCCCGCCTCCCACCGCACCCACGCCCGGATGTCCCACCGGCCCTCCCGGGCCCGCTCGGCATCGAGGGCCCGCACCAGGTCGCAGTCCGAGAGCGGCACCCCGACCTCCTGGGCCACCCACTGGAGGGTCTCGGCCATCTCCAGCCGCCGCCACCCGGCGCGTTTCACCTTGGTCAACGAGGCTTCCAGCTTGGCCCGATCCGCGGCGTCGAGGTCGGTGGCCGCGTTGACCGCCGCGGCGAACCGTTCGGCCAGGGCGGCCGGGGTCTCCTTCGGGGGGCGGGCGCCCCCCGGCGCGGCCAGCCACACGGCCAGGGCGTGGACCACGAGGCTCACCCCGACGCACAGGGCGAGCAGCCGCAGTTCCTTGGCCTCCATCGGCCGCAGGACGCTTTGCATGGCTTCCCTCGGCTCAGGCGTGAAGGTGGCACCGGACCCGGTGGCCCGGTTCGGGCTCGGAGACGACCGGCACCTCCCGGTCGCAGGGCCCGAACCGCCGGGGGCACCGGGGGTGAAACGGGCAGCCCGGCGGCGGGTCGATCGGGTTCGGCACGTCCCCTTCCGGGACCCGGGGCTCCCGGCGTCGTTCCGGGTCGGGCACGGGCACCGCCGTGAGCAGGGCCTCGGTGTACGGGTGCAGGGGGCGGGCGAACACGGCCTCGCTCGGGCCCTCCTCCACCACCCGGCCCAGGTACATCACGGCCACCCGGTCGGAGATGTGCTCCACGACCCGCAGGTCGTGGCTGATAAAAAGGTACGTAAGGCCGTGTTGCTCCTTCAGATCTTGGAGCAGGTTCAGGATCTGCGCCTGTACCGACACGTCCAGGGCCGAGACCGGCTCGTCGGCCACCACGACCCGGGGCTCCACGGCCAGGGCCCGGGCGATGCCGATTCGCTGGCGCTGCCCCCCGCTGAACTCGTGGGGATAGGCCTCGGCTGCCTCGGGGGGCAGCCCCACCTGCTCCAGAAGCCGTGCCACCCGCTCCCGAAGCTCCGCGCCCCGGGCGAGCCGGTGAATCACCATGCCCTCCCCCACGATCTGGCCCACCCGCATCCTGGGGTTGAGCGAGGCCTGGGGGTCCTGGAACACCATCTGGACCTGCCGCCGGAACCTCCGGATTTCCTCGCGGTCCATGGCCCAGAGGTCCCGGCCGGCGTACCGGATCTCCCCCGCCGTGGGGGGCTCGAGCCGCAGGAGGAGCCGCGCCAGGGTGCTCTTCCCGCACCCCGACTCCCCCACCAGGGCCAGGGTCTCCCCCTGGGTCAGGGTGAGGTCCACCCCGTCCACCGCCCGAAGCCACCGGCGCTTCCCGAAGGCCCCCCGCTTCACCGGGTAGCGCCGCTCCACCGCCCGCACCTCAAACATCTCGGTCCACCCGGATGCAACGGGCCCGGTGCCCGGGCCGCTTCTCCTCGAGGGCCGGCACGGCGTCCCCGCAGGCCTCGATGGCCAGGGCGCACCGGTCCCGGAACGGGCACCCCGACGGGACCCGGCTGGGGTGGGGGACGTTTCCGGGGATGGCCCGCAACCGCTCGCCCCTGCGGATCCCGCTCGCCCCGGGGATGGAGCCCAGCAGGCCCCGGGTGTAGGGGTGCAGGGGGTCGCGGAAGAGCTCTCGGGTGCTCGCCTCCTCCACCGCGTACCCGGCGTACATCACCACCACCCGGTCCACGTTTTGGGCCACGAGCCCCAGATCGTGGGTGATGAGGAGGAGGGCCATGCCCCGCTCCCGCCGCAGCCGGCCCAGGAGCCCCATGATCTGGGCCTGGATCGTGACGTCCAGGGCGGTGGTGGGCTCGTCGGCGATCACCAACTGGGGCCGGCAGGCCACCGCGATCGCGATCATCACCCGCTGGCGCAGCCCCCCCGAAAGCTGGGCCGGGTAGGCGCGGAGCCGGTCCTCGGGAGCGGGGATGCCCACCTCGGTGAGAAGTTCCACGCACCGGCGCCGCACCTCGTCGCGCGGCAGGTCGAAATGGGTCGTCAGGGCCTCGGCCACCTGGAACCCCACGGTGAACACCGGGTTCAGGCTGGTCATGGGCTCCTGGAACACCATGCCGATTTGCCGGCCCCGGATCTGGCGGTACTCCTCGTCCGGAAGCCCCACCAACTCCCTTCCCTCCAGCCGGATGGAACCCGCCTCGATCCGGCCGGGATCCGGCACGAGGCCCATGAGGCTCAGCGCGGTCACGCTCTTGCCACACCCCGACTCCCCCACGAGCCCCACGGCCTCGCCGTGGCCCACGGTCAGGTCCAGGCCCCGCACGGCCGGCACCTCGCCGGCGCGGGTGTGGAACGAAACCCGTAAGTTCTCCACGTCGAGAAGATGGGGCAACGAACGCTCCTATGGCTCCGGCGGCGCGGTTCAGTCGTTGATCTTCGGGTCCAGGGCGTCGCGCAGGCCCTCGCCCAGAAGGTTATAGCCCAGCACCGTCAAGAAAATCGCCATCCCGGGAAACACGGTGACCCACCACCCCCCCTCCAGGTTGTCCCGGGCCTGGGCCAGCATGTTTCCCCAGGAGGGCTGGGGCGGCTGCACCCCGAGGCCCAGGAACGACAGGCTCGACTCCACCAGGATCGCCCCGGCGATGCCCAGGGTCGCCGACACGAGCACCGGCACCATGGCGTTGGGCAGCAGGTGCCGGAACAGGATCCGGGCGTCCCCCGCGCCCTGCACCCGGGCCGCCAGCACGAACTCCCGGTTCTTGAGGCTCAGCACCTCGGCCCGCACCAACCGGCACACGCCCATCCAGCCGGTGGCCCCGATGATCACCATGATGAGCCAGATCGAGGGCTTCAAAAACGCGATGGCCGAGAGGATCAGGAAAAACGTGGGAATCGACTGCATGAGGTCCACGAAGCGCATCACCAGGCTGTCCCACCACCCCCCGTAGTAGCCGGCGGTGCAGCCCAGCACGGTGCCGATGGCCACGGCGATGCCCACGGCCACGAACCCCACGAGGAGGCTGATGGGGGCGCCGTAGACAAGCCGTGAGAGCACGTCGCGCCCGAGTTCGTCGGTGCCGAACCAGTGGCGGCTGCTCGGGGGTTCCAGGATGTGCCGGATGTCCACCTGGGCGGGGTCGTAGGGGGCGAGCCACGGGTGGAGCGCGGCCACCACCGCCAGGGCCGACACGATGACGAGCCCCGCCATGGCCTGGCGGTTCCGCCGAAGGCGGAGCCAGAGGGTCCGCCACGGGCCCACGTGGGTCGGGGTCCCCATCACTCCGAGCGCAACGCGGCGAGGAGTTCCTCGCGGGTGACGACGCCCTTTTTCTCGAGCACCCGGAGGAGGACCTCCAAAAGATCCCTGGCGTCCAGGCCGTCGAGCGATCCGACCCGCCGTTCCTCCCCCTTCTGGAGGATCACCATCTCCTCCTCGGGTTCCGGGGCGGGCGGGGCCGGGGTGGCGGTCACGGGGCTCGGCCTCGGGGGGCCGCCACCGGCGGCCGGGTCGGGCCCCTGCTTGCGGTAGTAGTAGTTGATGGCCCGGGTGATGCCCGACTCGGTGGCCACCACCGGCCGCACGTTCACCCCGGTCTGGAACTCGATCTCGCTGATGGCGTCCAGGTTCGTGGGGTCGGCCATGGCGAGGATCACCGACTTCTTCCCCGACTCCTCCTTCAGGGCCACCGGGATCACGTGGTACTTCTCGGCGATCCGCAGGGGTACGGCGGCCAGGGCCCGGGGGGAGATGCGGACCTTCCGGAAGTCCACGGCCGGCAGCCGCAGCTGCGCCGACAGGCACCGGAGGATGTCCTCCTCCTTCACGAACCCCATGCGCACCAGGGTCGAGCCCAGCTTCCCGCCCCAGGTCTTCTGGCTGCTCAGGGCCGCCTGGAGCTGGGTCTCGGTGATGAGGCCGGCGTCCATCAGGATCTCGCCGAGGCGTCGTCGTCGAGGAGGCACCGTCTTCCCCTTTCTACCCCCGGCCGAACCGGATGCGGGGATCCACCAGGGCGTAGGTCAGGTCGGCCACGAGGTTTCCCACCAGGGTGAGCCCGCTTCCCAGGAGCAAAATCCCCTGGATCACGGGGTAGTCCCGGGCCATCACGCTTTGATAGAAGAGTTGCCCCATCCCCGGAATGGCGAAGATCGTCTCGAAAATCACGCTCCCGCCGATGAGCGCCGGGATCCAAAACCCCATCAGGGTCACGATGGGCAGCAGGCTGTTCCGCAGGGCGTGCAGGTAGATCACGCGGCGCTCGGGCAGCCCCTTGGCCCGGGCGGCGGTGATGTAATCCTGCCGCACCACCTCCAGCATGGACCCGCGCATGTACCGGCTGATCCCGGCAAGCCCCCCCACGGCCGAGACGAACACCGGCAGGATGAGGTGCTGCACCCGGTCCCAGAACCGCGCCAGGGGCGCCAACCGGTCGGCCCCCAACGACTCGAGCCCCGAGATGGGAAGCCACCCCAGGTCCACCCCCAGCCACTTCATGAGCAGGAGCGCCAGCCAGAAGCTCGGGATCGAAAACCCGGCAAACACCAGAACCGTCGTCGTCCGGTCGAACCGGCTCCCCCTTCGCACGGCCGAGAGCACCCCGAGGGGCACGGCCGAGGCCAGGATCACCACGAGGCTCAGGAGGTTGATCAGGATCGTGATCGGGAGCCGCTCCCGGATCTTGTCCCACACGGGCCGCTTGTCGGGGCTGAAGCTCACCCCGAGGTCCAGCCGCACCACCCGGCTGAGCCAGGTCAGATACTGCACGGGCAGCGGCTTGTCCAGCCCGTAGTACCGCTCGAACCGCTCCCGGAACTCGGCTCCCACCTTCGGGTTGAGCTCGGTGTAGAGTTCGGTCGGGGACCCCGGGGCCATGTGCATCAGCGCAAACGAGAGGATCGTGATCCCCAGGAGCATGGGGATCATGAAGGCGACCCGCTTGGCCACGTACGCGAGCATGGATCAGGGCGTCTCCGTGTGGCGCTGGAGGGCCTTGGGCACGTACCAGCGCTCGAAGTTATAGGTGATGCCCGCCGGCGCCGGCCGGATCCCGTGCACCCGGTTCGACACGGCCACCAGGGCGTAGGGCACGTAGAGGAACGTGTAGGGCTGGTCCTCCGCCAGGATCTCCTGGAACCGGTCGTAGAGCCGCTTTCGCTCCTCCCGGTCGAAGGTCTTGCGGGCCCGCACCAACAGGTCGTCCACCTCCGGGTTGCGGTAATGGGTGTGGTTGAGCCCGCCCGGCACCGCCTTCGACGAGTGCCACACGTCGTACAGATCCGGGTCCTGGGTGATCGTCCACCCCAGGATCACGGCGTCGAACTTCCCGGGCTTTACGAACTCGTTGATGAACGCGGCCCACTCGAGCACCCGGATCTCGATCTCCACCCCCACGGCCTTGAGCCGCTGCTGGATGATCTCGGCCGACTTGAGCCGCTGGTCGTTGCCCTGGTTCGTCAGCACCGTGAACCGAAACGGCTGCCCGTCCTTGTCGAGCACCCCGTCGCCGTCGGTATCGGTCCAGCCGGCCTCGGCCAGGAGCGCCTTGGCCTTCTCCGGATCGTAGGGGTACTTGGGAACGTCCGGATTGTACACCCAGGTGCCCGGCTTGTACGGGCCGGTGGCCGGCACCCCGAGGCCCAGGAGCACGCCCTCCACGATCTCGTTCTTGTCGATCGCGTGGGTCAGCGCCCGGCGCACCCGTACATCCTGAAACATCGGCTTTTCGAGGTTGTAACCTAAATACGTGTACGCGTTGGCCAGGTATTTGTACTTGTTGTACTGGGACCGGAACCGCTCCGACTCGGTCTGGCGCACCCACTGGAGGGGTTTCAACCCCATCATGTCGATCTTCCCGGCCAGAAGCTCGTTGAACTGCACCCCCAGGTCCGGGATGATCCGGAACACGTACCGATCGAAGTAGGGAAGGCGCATCCCGGTGTCGGGATCCAGGTCAAAATAGTCGGGGTTTCGCTCCAGCACGATGCGCTGGCCCGTGGTCCACTCCACGAACCGGAACGGGCCCGTGCCCACGGGATGCCGCCCCAGTTCCGAGGTGTTGATGTCCTTCCCTTCGAGGAGATGCCGCGGCAGCACGGCCGCGCCCCAGGAGATCAGGGCCGGGGCGAAGGGCTCCTTGTAGCGCACCCGCAGGGTGTGGTCGTCGAGCACCTCCACCGAGTCCACCGGTTCGAAATCCCCCCGGTAGGCCGTGAGGGTGTTGGGGTCCATGGTGACCCGGTAGGTGAACTCCACGTCCCGGGCCGTGAGGGGGGCGCCGTCGTGGAACCGCACGCCCTTCTTGAGGTGGAAGGTGATCGTGAGGTTGTCGTCGCTCACCTCCCAGGACTCGGCGAGGTCCCCCACCACGTTGTACTCCCCGTCGTATTTCACGAGCCCGTTGTAGATGAGGCCCGCCACGGAATGGGAGGCGGAGTCGGTGGCGAGGATCGGGATCAGGGTGGAGGCGTCGCCGATCGAGGCGTCCACGAAGGTGTCGCCGTAGGCGGGCGAGAGGTCGGCCTGCGCCTGCGGCTCCTTGGGGGCTTCGGGTTTCTCGGATTCCTGGGATCCCTGGGTGCAGGCCGCCAGGGCGGCGAGAAGAACGGCCAGCCAGATTCGCTTCGACACGGTTTCCCCTTCGAGTTCCAGGATGGTTTCGGCGCACGGCGGGTGCCGCGGAGAATCGCCCGGAACCGGCGGCGGCGTCAAGCCGGCTGGAACGCTGGGACGGGATTCCCCCGGCGCCGATAGAGGCGCGCAAGGAGATCGCGCGGGCATGGCGCGCGCTTCCGGCCGTGCCGACTTACCCGCCGGACTGATAGGAGGCTCGAAAGCCACGAGAACGAACGGAAGTATTGCCAGATCCCCGGCGCTGCAACGGAAACCCGCGCGGGTGGGGGGCTGGTGGAGAGCCGGGTGCGGCCCCTCGCCTCGCCGCGCCCCCACCACGCCCGGATCGCTTTGGAAGCTCCCGTAGGCCGCGGCCTGTTTGCAAAAACAATAACTTCCGCCTAGGCCACACGGTGCGCCGCGGCCGTCTGGACCACGGCACCGAAGACCGTGCCAGGGGCCAGAAGACAGACGACAGAGGACAGGCGGGTCTCTGACCTCCGACTTCTGAATTCCGGCCCCTGATACGGCAGCCGCCCCCACGGGCTGGCCGCCGCGATGACGCCGGATTCCCGAAGGTTCTTAGCCGCCTAGCTGCCGAGCCGCCCAGCCGCCTAGCCGAAGTT
>CAZUYO010000140.1:0-7650 GCA_964624725.1 uncultured Thermodesulfobacteriota bacterium | reverse complement strand
TCTCCGCCGTCGTCTTACAGATCGTTACGTCCTGAATCTCGCGAAGCTTCGCCATAACCGTGTTCCTCCCTCGGTGGTTTCCCCAGGGCCCTTAGGCCATGAGCTCGTCGATGATCTTCTTGATGACCCGCACGGAGTCGGGGTGCCGCAGGATCAGGACGTCGGCGCCGGCCGCCAGCACGTCCACCGCCGAGATCGTCTCCCACAGGATGCCCCGGACCTTGGCGTCGCCCCAGGCCGGCTCCTCTTCCGCCGACACCGAGGCCTCCTTGGTCTTCCAGGTGTACTTGCCCACGTCCAGGATCAAGGGGGACTGCATCTTCTCGTCGCCCTGCTTGAGCCCGGTGAGCCGGTCGCGCTCCATCACGGTGTAGCAGTACTCGATGCCGTACCCGAGGGCGCCCATCTGGGGGTCCATGAGGATCTTGTCCATGGGCACGCCCAGGTTGTTCAGGAGGATGTTGAGCTGCTTGGCCATGTTCACGTCGATGGGGGTCTGCTGGACCACCACATGGCCGTAGCCGATGGCCGCGCCACCGATCTTCTTGTAGTTCCCCTCCTTGGCGGGCCCGATCACCAGGTTCATGCCGGCGCAGACCTCGGCCACCTTGGCCAGGGTCTCGGCGTCCTTCTCGTCGTTCTCGCAGCCCCACACGATCAGGGGCACGGAGATCGCCTCGGCCACCTTCTTGGCGAGCTCGGCGGCCTCGTCGGCCGACGTGTTCATGCCGTTGGGGTCGGTGCTCGCGAGCTGGAGGCAGATGGCGTCGGCCCCGTACTCCTCGACGCACTTCTTGGCCCAGGCCACCGGGTCGCCCATCACGTCGGCGAACGGCTCCTTGCAGGCCGGCGCCCAGGCGTCGCACACCTCCGCCTTGTCGTACACCTCCATGGCAACCAGCGGGCGGTTCGGGAACTCGCCCTCGAAGTTGCACAGGGGCATCGCGGTCTCGCCACCCACGGTGCGGGCCTTGTCGCCGGCGCCGATGGTGACCTCGACGATCTTGCCGTTGTACTTGTCTTTGGGGAACTCGAATGCCATGACTACCGCTCCTTTCGCCCAGTGGCCCGAAGGCCGTGGTCCAAAACGAAGGTCCCCAGGTCGATTATCCCGCCCCCTTGGGCAGGTACCTCTCCAGGATCTCCCCCACCGCCCGCACCGCGGCCGAGTCGGCGGGAAGCTGGAACGTGGGTTTCCCTTCCAGGTCGTAGGCGTAGACGTTGGGATCGTTGGGCACCACCCCGGCCAGCTCGAGCCCCAACCGGTCGAGCTCGTTGCGGGTGGCCTCGGGCAGCTCCCCGTCGATCCGGTTCACGATCACCGCGATCTTCCCGATGTTGAGCTTGAGCTCGTCCACGAGGTCGCGGATGCGGCCGGCCGCCTGGATCCCCCGCACCGACGAGTCGGTCACCGCGAACATGAGGTCCATGTTGTGGGTGGTGCGGCGCGACAGGTGCTCCATGCCGGCCTCGTTGTCCAGCACCACGTACGCGTAGTTGTCGGCGATCTCGTCCATGTACTTCTTGCAAAGGGTGTTGGCGTAGCAGTAGCACCCCGGCCCCTCGGGCCGCCCCATCACGATGAGGTCGAACCCGTCGGCCTCGATCAGGCACTCCTGGGTCTTGTAGTTGATGAACGCGTCCTTGGTCATGCCGGCGGGCACGTTGGACAGCCCCTCGCGGATCTGTCCGATGGTCTGGTGCACCTCGAGCCCGAGGACCTCGTTGAGGTTCATGTTGGCGTCGGCGTCGATGGCGAGCACCCGGCCCGCGCCCCTCTCCACGAGGTGGCGCAGGATAAGCCCCGCCACGGTGGTTTTTCCGGTGCCGCCCTTCCCGGCGACGGCGATGTTGAATCCCATGGAACTCCTCTAGGAAGGTCGACCGCCCACGGTCCGCGGTCGTCGGTCTAGGCCCTCAGCCGGGCCAAGGCCTGCTGGGCCAGCCGCAGGCGCTCGGCCTCCCGGGGGAACTCCTCCATGCGGGTGTGGGGCAAAAACAGGGCCGCCACGTACTCTTCCATGTACATGTTGGAGGCCGAGAGCTCGATGTTCGTGATCATGGTGGCGATCTGCTCCACCTCGTCGATCTTGTCGCGGTACAGCGCCGCCAGTTGGCACCCGGCGAGCGACGTGTTCCCCCCGTAGGTGACCCGCTCCGGGTCGGTCTCGGGCAGGAGCCCGATGGCCATGGCCTTCTCCACATCGATGAACTGGCCGAACCCCCCCGCGATGATGATCCGCTCGATGTCGGTGAAATGGAGCCCCACGCTCTTTAGGAGCACCGAGCAGGCCGAGTAGATCGAGCCCTTCGTGCGGATCAGGTTGTCGATGTCGGGCTCGATGATCGTGATGTCCTGGTCGAGCTGGGACTGCTCCTTCCAGCACAACACATACTCCCAGCCGTTCTCCCCCTCCCGGATCCGGTCGGTGCGGCCGGCGAGCTCCCGGTTGAACTTCCCGTTTTGGCTGATGATCCCGGCCTCCACGAACTCGGCCAGGCAGTCGATCATGCCCGACCCGCAGATGCCCTTGGGGGGCACCTGGCCGATGGTGAGGATCATGGGCTCCAGATTTTCCCGGTTGATCCGCACCTGTTCGATGGCCCCGAAGGTGGCGCGCATCCCGAACTTGACGCCGCCCCCCTCGAACGCGGGCCCGGCCGAGGCCGAGGCCGACACCATCCAGTCCTGGTTCCCGATCACGATCTCGCCGTTCGTGCCGACATCGAGGAACAGGGTCAGCCGCGGATCGGTGTGCATCCCCGTCGCGAGCACCCCGGCCGTGATGTCGCCCCCCACGTAGCTCGCCACGCAGGGCATTACGTAGCCCATCACGTGGGGCGGCACCCGAACCCCCAGGTCGGCCAGCCGGAACGGGGGAAAGAAGTTGGCCGCCGGCACGTAGGGGGCCTCCCGGATGTACTTGGGGTTCACCCCCAGCAGGAGCTGGGTCATGGTGGTGTTCCCCGCGAACACGGCGTGGGAGATGTCGGCCGCCTCGGCCCCGGCCTTGCTCAAAAGCTCTTTGAGGACCCCGTTGATCGTCTTGACCGCCCGCTTCTGGAGGGCCTCCAGCCCGCCGGGCTTCAGGGCTGCGATGATCCGGGTGATCACGTCCTCGCCCATGGACACCTGGGCGTTGTAGTCGGCGGCCCGGGCCACCTCGTGCCCGGTGGTCACGTCGAGGAGCGCCCCGTGGATCGTGGTGGTGCCCACGTCGATGGCGAGGGCCAGGGTTTTCGAACGGGTGTCCCCCGGCTCCACCCGGACGACCCGGTGGCTCCGGTGGGTGCGCATGACCGTGGCCGTGACCTTCCACTCCCCCTCCCGGAGGACCGAGGGAAGGCCGGGGAGCACGGTGTAGTCGGTGGAGACCTTGTCGAGCTCGTATTCGCGCTTGAGGGCCTGCCCGAGCCGGCCCATGTCCGACATGTTGTTGTCGGCCGTGGGGGGCGGGAGCTCCACGTAGTACTTGGCCACCGCCGGCTCGGGGGCGATGCCCTCGTACTCCCGTTGGAACTTGGCGGCCCGGAGCACGTGCTCGGGCCGGCGGCCCAGCACGTCCTTCTCGTAGCGGGATTCCACCGGCACCTCGACCACGAGGTCGCCGAGGATCTCGGTCTGGCAGGCCAGGCGGTAGCCCTTGGACCACTCGTCCTGGGTGAGCTTCGAGGAGGGTTTGGAGCGGTACTCCCCCTCGAGGATCCGCACCTTGCACTTGCCGCAGGTGCCGGCCCCGCCGCACGAGGCGTTGACGTGCACGCCGGCGACCATCGCGACCCGGAGGAGATTCTCCGCCTCGCGGTAGACGTCGATGGACACGCCATCGGGCTCGAACCGGACCGTATAGCGGCGCTCAGGCAAAGCCGTCCCTCGAAAAAGGACGAGCGGGGGAGGGGAGGGGCCCCCTCCCCCGCCGTCCGAAAGCCGAAACGAAGGGAGTTAGAACAAGCCTTTGATCTTGCCGTTCTCGTCGATGTCCACGTACCGGTACGCCGGATCGGCCGAAAGACCCGGCATGGTGCGCATCTCGCCCAGCAGCGGGTACAGGAACCCGGCGCCCAGGCTCGCCCGGATGTCCCGGATCGGCACCCGGAAGCCCCGCGGCCGGCCCTTCAAGGTCGGGTCGTGGCTGAGGCTCAGGTGGGTCTTGGCCATGCAGATCGGGAGCTTGTCGTAGCCGAGCTCGGTGTACTGCTTGATCTTCGCCTCGGCGGCCGGCATGTAGTCCACGCCGTCGGCGCCGTACATCTCCTTGGCGATGATCTCGATCTTCTGCTTGATGGACCAGTCGTCCGGGTAGAGGAACTTGAAGTTGCTGGGCTCGTCGCAGGCCTTCACGACCTCGTGGGCCGCGTCCTCGGCGCCGGGGCCGCCGTGCATCCAGACCTCGATCGGCACCGAGGCCCGGGCGCCGGCCGCCTCGGCCCGCTTCTGGATCATCTTCACCTCGTCGTCCCGGTCGAAGGCGAACTTGTTGATCGTGTTCACCACGGGCACGCCGAACTTGCGCATGTTCTCGATGTGGGCCTCGAGGTTCTCGATGCCCTTCTCGAGGTAGTCGTAGTGCTCGCCCTTGAGGAACTCGGCGAGCTGCTTCGGGGTCATGCTCGAGATCTTCTCCCACGGCATGCCGTGCATCTTGAGGGCCCGCACGGTGCAGGTGATCACCACGCAGTTGGGCTTGAACCCGCCGTAGCGGCAGGTGATGTCCATGAACTTCTCGGCGCCCATGTCGGAGGCGAACCCGGACTCGGTGACCACGTAGTCCCCGAGCTTCAGGGCCACCTTGTCGGCGATGATCGAGTTGTTGCCGTGGGCGATGTTGGCGAACGGCCCGGCGTGGATGAACGCGGGGTTGCCCTCGAGGCTCTGGATCAGGTTGGGCTTCAGCGCGTCCTTGAGGAGCGCGGCCATGGCGCCCGCCACCTGGAGGTCCTCGGTGGTCACGGGCTTGCCGTCGTAGGTGTACCCGAGCACGATCCGGCCCAACCGCTCCCGCAGGTCCTTCAGGTCGGTGGCGAGGGCCAGGATGGCCATCACCTCGGAGGCCACGGCGATGTCGTAGCCGCTCTCGCGCGGGATGCCGTTGAGCTTGCCGCCCAGGCCGATCACGATCTGCCGCAGGGCCCGGTCGTTCACGTCCACCACCCGGCGCCACTGGATCGTGAGGGGGTCGATGTTGAGGGGGTTGCCGTGCAGGAGCGAGGCGTCCAGGGCCGCGGCGCACAGGTTATGGGCGATGGACACGGCGTGGATATCGCCGGTGAAGTGGAGGTTCAGGTCCTCCATGGGCACCACCTGGGAGTACCCGCCCCCGGCGGCGCCACCCTTGATGCCGAACACCGGGCCGAGGCTCGGCTCGCGCAGGCACAGCATCGAGCGCTTGCCGATGTAGTTCAGGCCCTCGTTGAGCCCGATGGAGGTCACCGTCTTGCCCTCGCCCAGCGGGGTGGGGGTGCAGGCGGTCACGTCGATGAGCTTGGCGTCGGGCTTGTCCTTCAGCCGCTCCAGGACCTTGGCGTAATCCACCTTGGCCTTGTAGTTCCCGTAGTACTCCAGCTCGTCCTCCAGGATGCCCGCCTTCTCGGCGATCTCCCGGATGTGCTTCATCTTGTGGTTCTGGGCGATCTCCAGGTCGGACGGGACGTGCCGGGGCTCCAATTTCGCCATGGTTCTCCTCCCTTTGCTCTGGGGCCCGAACGGGCCTGGACCAAAACGTCGGCAACCGTTGGTGAAGCGCGGCGGAACCCGGTTCCGCCGCGGGGGATCCCGTGCGGGGCAGACCTGGAGCGAAGGTCCGTTCGGGGAGAGGACACGGTCGGGATGCTGTGACGCAGCATCCGCGGAGTGCGGCCAAAGCCCTTCGGTAACCCCTCGCCGAACCCCAACCACTGGGAACTGCCGGGCCGCAATCCCGGCCCGAGCCAACGGAAATCAAGCGGAGGAACCGACCGCCCAGGCCGTCGCACCGCGAAACGGTGGTGCGAATCGACGGCGCCCGGTCCCCAAACCGGCGCAAGGATACCGGCGCCGTTTTCGGGGTGTCAAGCGGTTTTTGCCTCAAAGATATTGAGAAAACCGGCACATTCTGCCCGGGCGAACCCGTCGAAACCGTGCTGCGAAGCCGCCAGGGTTCGCCCCAGGCGAACGGATTCCCGCCTATTTGCTGGTGTACCGCTCCCAGTCGGCCAGGAATTGCTGAATCCCCAGATCCGTCAGCGGGTGACCCAGCATCTGGGTCAGCACCTTGTAGGGGATGGTGGCGATGTCGGCCCCGATGAGCGCGGCCTCCACCACGTGCATCGGATGGCGCACGCTGGCCACGATCACCTCGGTGTCCAGATCGTAGTTCCGAAACATCGTCACGATCTGCTCGATGAGCCCCATGCCCTCGTGGCCCCGGTCGTCGAGCCGCCCGACGAAGGGGCTCACGAAGGTGGCCCCGGCCTTGGCCGCCAAGAGCGCCTGGGTGGGGCTGAACACCAGGGTCACGTTGGTGCGGATCCCCTCGGCGGCGAGCCGGTGCACGGCCTGGAGGCCGTCGGCCGTGATCGGGACCTTGACCACGATGTTGTCGTGGATGGCCGCAAGCTCCCGGGCCTCGGCCACCATCTTCTCGGCCTCGAGGGCCACCACCTCGGCGCTCACCGGCCCGTCCACGATCCGGCAGATCTCGGCCAGCACCTCCCGGTAGGGCTGGCCCTCCTTGGCGATGAGGGTGGGATTCGTGGTGACCCCGTCCACCACCCCCAGGGCCACGCCGTTCTTGATGTCGTCGATGTTCGCGGTGTCCAGGAAAAGCTTCATCGTTGCCTCCGTCGCGTGAGGGGTCAGAACCGGTGCCCCACCCCAAGGTAGATGCTGGTTTCGTCGAACAGGTGCACCTCGCCCGTGAAGTACACGTTGGGATTCACGAAGTAGTCGGCCCCGCCGAACACCCCCAAGAAGCTGTCCTGGCGGTAGTCGTCGAGCTTCCCGTCGGCGTCGTAGCGGCTCGCGGTGAACCGGATGCCGGCAAACGGGTACATGTACCCCACCTTGCCGGCCGCCCCGATCTCCCGCACCACGTACCCGGCCAGATGGTAGGCCTGGTGGCGGACCTTGCGGGAGCCGTCCTTGGACTGGTCGAACTCGGCCTGGAGATCGGCCACCACCCGCACGTCGCCCGAGCGAAGGAGGCCGATCTTGGCCCCCAGGCCCCCGAGGCCGCCGAGGGTCCCCTCGAAGTTCGCCTGGTTGAACTGGATGTCCGAAAACCCGAGGAAGGCGTAGAGGTCCAGCCCGTCCACCACCCCGGCTTGCACCCGGCCGAGCATCCGCCGGGTCGAGACCTCGTCCGGGACCCCGTCCTCCACGTCCTGCTCGCCATAGGCCACGAACCCGCTCACCGCAAACCGCCCCGTCCCCAGGGGCGAGGCGAGCCCCGCCAGGTTCGCAGCCGCCGCCGGCCCGGCCGCGGCCAGCACCCCGGCCACCAGTAGCCCGATTGCCTTTCGCATGGTTCGTTCGTCCTCCGTGTGGGTTTCTGCGAGAAGGCCAGGAGGCTGGGACGCTGGGAGGCTGAACCCCGCCGCGATCCCCACCTCACCGCCCGCTCCTGCCGCGCCGCGATACCTACCACAACCCCACCCCCGCTCCAAGCCCCC
>CAZUYO010000139.1:0-7675 GCA_964624725.1 uncultured Thermodesulfobacteriota bacterium | reverse complement strand
CCTGACCCCCGACATGGATACCATTCGCATCCGCGGCGCGCGCCAGCACAACCTCAAGAACCTGAACCTCGAGATCCCCCGGGGCCGGTTCGTGGTCATCACCGGCCCGTCGGGGTCGGGAAAATCGAGCCTGGCCTTCGACACGCTCTACGCCGAGGGCCAGCGCCGGTACGTGGAGAGCCTGTCGGCCTACGCCCGGCAGTTCCTGGAACAGATGGAAAAGCCCGACGTGGACTCCATCGAGGGGCTCTCCCCGGCGATCTCCATCGAGCAGAAGACCACGAGCAAAAACCCCCGCTCCACCGTGGGCACCGTGACCGAGGTGTACGACTACCTGCGGGTGCTCTACGCCCGGGTCGGGGTGCCCCACTGCCCGGGCTGCGGCCGGGAGGTGGCGAGCCAGACCGTGACCCAGATGGTGGACCGGGTGCTGGGGCTCGGGGAGGGCACCCGGGTGGAGGTGCTCGCGCCCGTGGTCCGGGGCCGCAAGGGGGAGCACCGGGCCCTCCTGGAAGACCTGCGGCGCTCGGGGTTCTTACGGATCCGGGTGGACGGCGAACTGCGGGAACTGGAGGAGGAGATCGCCCTCGACAAGAACCGCAAGCACACCCTCGAGGTGGTGGTGGACCGGGTGGTGGTGAAGCCCGAGGCCCGAAGCCGCCTGGCCGAGGCCCTGGAGCTCGCCCTGGCCCGGGCCGAGGGCGTGGCCGTGGTGGAGACCCGGCCCCGGGAGGGGGAGCCCGAGCGGTTCTGGTTCTCGGAGCGGTTCGCGTGCCCCGACTGCGGGGTGTCCCTTCCGGAGCTCTCCCCCCGGTCGTTCTCGTTCAACTCCCCCCACGGGGCCTGCCCCGCCTGCGACGGGCTCGGCACCAAGCTCGCCGTGGTGCCGGAGCGGGTGGTGCCCGACCCGCGAAAGACCCTGGCCCAGGGGGCGGTGGCGCCGTGGGAGGGCCGAAACGGCGCGTTCTTTCGGCAGATGCTCCGGGCCCTCCAGGACCACCTGGGGCTCGACCTCGACACCCCCTGGCAGGACCTGCCCGAACGGGTCCGCCACGCCGTGCTCTGGGGAACCGGGGACCAGGCCGTGGATTTTCGGTTCGAGGGCAAGGACTCCACCTACCGGTTCCGGAAGCCCTTCGAGGGGGTGATCCCCCGGCTCGAGCGCCGGATCCGGGAGGCCAAGGACGGCGGCGACCTGGAGGACCTGGCGGAGTTCCTGGAGGCCCGGCCGTGCCCGGCCTGCGGGGGGGCGCGGCTCCGGCCCGAGAGCCGGGCCGTGACCGTGGGCGGGAAGGGCATCCACGAGGTCTGCGCCTTGAGCGTGGCCGGTGCCGAGCGGTTCTTCGCCGATCTGCGGCTTCCCGACCGGGAGGCCTCCATCGCCGAGCGGGTGCTCAAGGAGATCCGGGAGCGGCTCCGGTTCCTCCTGGACGTGGGGCTCGGCTACCTCACCCTGGACCGCCCGGCCGCCACCCTCTCCGGAGGGGAGAGCCAGCGGATCCGGCTCGCCACCCAGGTGGGGTCCCGGCTCACGGGGGTCCTCTACATCCTCGACGAGCCCACCATCGGGCTCCACCCCCGGGACAACGGCCGGCTCCTCCGGACCCTGCTGGAGCTCCGGGACCTCGGCAACACCGTGATCGTGGTGGAGCACGACGAGGACACGATCCGCGCGGCCGATCACGTGGTGGACATGGGCCCCGGGGCCGGCGAGCTCGGCGGGCAGGTGGTGGCCCAGGGCACCCCGGAGGAGGTGGCCGCCCATCCCGGGAGCCTCACCGGCGCCTACCTTTCGGGTCGGAGCGCCGTGCCGGTGCCGAAGCGCCGGAGCCCCAACGGGAAGGCCCTGCGGATCCGGGGGGCCCGGGGCAACAACCTCCGGAACCTGGACGTGGAGATCCCCCTGGGGCTCTTCGTCTGCGTCACCGGGGTGTCGGGCTCGGGCAAATCGACCCTGGTGGTCGACACCCTGTACCCGGCGCTCGCGGCGGCCCTCCACGGGGCCAAGCTGCGCCCGCTGGAGCACGACGCCATCGAGGGGCTGGAGCACGTGGACAAGGTGGTGGACGTGGACCAGTCGCCCATCGGCCGGACCCCCCGGTCGAACCCGGCCACCTACACGGGGGTGTTCACCCCGATCCGGGATCTCTTCGCCCAGCTCCCCGAGGCCCAGGTGCGGGGGTACGGCAAGGGCCGGTTCTCGTTCAACGTGAAGGGCGGCCGGTGCGAGGCCTGCAAGGGCGACGGGCTGATCAAGATCGAGATGCACTTCCTGCCCGACGTGTACGTGACCTGCGAGGAGTGCGCCGGCCGTCGCTACAACCGGGAGACCCTGGAGGTCCGGTACAAGGGCGCCTCGATCGCCGACGTGCTGGAGATGACGGTGACCCAGGCCCGGGAGCTCTTCCGCAACGTGCCGGCGATCCGGGAGAAGCTCCAGACCCTGGAGGACGTGGGGCTGGGGTACATCCGGCTCGGGCAGTCGTCCACCACGCTCTCGGGCGGCGAGGCCCAGCGGGTGAAGCTCGCGAAGGAGCTCTCCCGCCGGGCCACGGGCCGCACCCTCTACATCCTCGACGAGCCCACCACCGGGCTCCATTTCGAGGACGTGCGCAAACTCCTCGAGGTGCTCCACCGGCTGGTGGACCAGGGGAACACGGTGCTCGTGATCGAACACAACCTCGACGTGGTGAAAACCGCCGACCACGTGATCGACCTCGGGCCCGAGGGCGGGGACGAGGGGGGCCGGGTGGTGGCCCGGGGGACGCCCGAGGAGGTGGCCGCCTGCCCGGAGTCCCACACCGGCCGGGCCCTCTCCCGGCTGCTGGGGGTTTCCCGTTGACCCCGGGCCCGCTCGCCTGATACTTTCGCGCGCCTCAAACTTCTGTTTCGCCCGATCAAGAAAAAGGAGGCCCCCATGTGGAAGCGACTCGCAGTGGCAGCGGTTTCGGTGTGCCTGGCGGCGCCCGCGTTTGCGGGCACCGTGAAGATCGGCCTCATGGCCCCGCTCACGGGCGCCTGGGCCAGCGAGGGCCAGGAGATGAAGCAGATCGTGGAGCTCCTGGCCGAGGAGCTCAACGCCAAGGGCGGGGTGAACGGCCAGACCGTCGAGGTGGTGGTGGAGGACGACGGCGGTGACCCCCGGACCGCCTCGCTCGCGGCCCAGCGGCTCTCGACCCAGGGCGTGGTGGCCGTGATCGGCACCTACGGCTCGTCGGTGACCGAGGCGAGCCAGGGCATCTACGACGAGGCCGAGATCCTCCAGGTGGCCAACGGGTCCACGGCGGTGCGGCTCACGGAAAAGGGCCTGAAGCTCTTCTTCCGCACCTGCCCCCGGGACGACGAGCAGGGCCGGGTGGCGGCCCAGACGATCCAGAAGCTCGGGTTCAAGAAGGTGGCCGTGCTCCACGACAACACGAGCTACGCCAAGGGGCTGGCCGAGGAGGCCAAGGGGCTTCTGGAGAAGGCCGGGGTGGAGATCGCGTTTTTCGACGCCCTGACCCCGGGCGAGCAGGACTACACCACGATCCTCACGAAGCTCAAGGCGGCCGGGCCCGAGGCGGTGTTCTTCACCGGATACTACCCGGAGGCCGGGCTCCTGCTCCGGCAGAAGAAGGAGATGGGCTGGGACGTGCCGTTCATCGGGGGCGACGCCACGAACAACCCGGATCTGGTGAAGATCGCGGGCAAGGAGGCGGCCGCGGGGTTCTACTTCCTGAGCCCGCCGGTGCCGAGCGACCTGCCCTACGAGCGGGCGAAGGCGTTCCTGGCGGCCTACGAGAAGAAGTACGGGGGTGTGCCGGGCTCCATCTGGGCCGTGCTGGCGGGCGACGGGTTCCTGACGGTGACCACGGCCATCGAGGCCACCGGATCCACCGACTCCAAGAAGCTCGCCGAGTACCTCCACAGCGGGAAGCCGTTCTCCGGGCTGACCGGCGAGATCGCGTTCAACGCCAAGGGCGACCGGGTGGGCGAGGTGTACAAGGTCTACCGGGTGGACACCGAAGGCCGGTTCGTGCTGCAGCAGTAGGGACCGGGACGGGGCCGCGCGCCGGGTTGCCGAGGGCGCGCCAAGGCCCCGCGGGACCGGGAGGCTCGCCCGGTCCCGGATGAGCGAAACCGTGGGACGGTCCGGCCGCCGAGGGCGGCCGGACCGTCCGTGAGCCCTTGGCCCGGTTCGGTCCGATCGATGCCCCGTGCGGGCGGAGGCGGTAGGGCATCCAAGCCTCCGAGCGTCCTCGCCTCCCCGCCGATACGCCACCTCTGGATCCCATGGAACAGTTCTTCCAGCAGTTCACCAACGGGCTCGCCGTGGGGGGGATCTACGCCCTGATCGCCCTCGGGTACACCATGGTGTACGGGGTGCTCAAGCTCATCAACTTCGCCCACGGCGACCTGTTCACCCTGGGGGCCTACCTGGGGCTCACTCTGATCACGTCCCTTGCGCTCCACGAGAGGGTGGGGGTGGCGGGCGGGGTGCTCCTCCTGGTCCTCATGGTCATGGGGCTCGTGGCCGTGGTGGGGGGGCTTTTGGAGCGCACGGCCTACCGCCCGCTCCGGGAGTCGCCCCGGCTCTCGGCCGTGGTGAGCGCCCTGGGCGCCTCGATCTTCCTCCAGAACGCCATCATGCTGATCTACGGGGCCCGGCTCCGGGTGTACCCCCAGGACATCCTGCCCCGGGTGGCCGTGGAGGTGTTCGGGGTGCCGGTGCCGCTCATGCGGATCCTCATCTTCGCGGCGTCGGTGGTGCTGATGGCGGTCCTCTACCTCTGGGTCCACAAGACCCGGATGGGAACGGCCATCCGGGCGGCCGCCATCGACCAGGGGGCGGCCCGGCTCATGGGCATCGACGTGGACCGGGTGATCCTGCTCGTGTTCCTCGTGGGACCGGCCCTGGGGGGCGCCGCCGGCGTGATGGTGGGGCTCTACTACGGCCAGATCAGCTTCACCATGGGCTGGCTCTACGGGCTCAAGGCGTTCACCGCGGCGATCCTGGGGGGCATCGGCAACATCCCGGGCGCCATGCTGGGGGGGCTCCTCCTGGGCGTGATCGAGGCCCTGGGGGCGGCCTACATCTCCCTGGCGTGGAAGGACGCCATCGCGTTCCTGGTGCTCATTTTGATCCTGATCGTCCGGCCCACCGGGATCCTGGGCGAGCGGGTGGCGGAAAAGGTGTGATGACGCGGCGGACGACACTCTGGACCCTCGCCGCGGCTTCGGCGCTCGCCCTGGCCCCGGCGGTGCTCAACGCCTACTGGGTCGACGTGCTCAACAGCGTCGGCCTCTACGGCCTCCTGGCCCTGTCGCTCAACGTGATCCTGGGCGACGCCGGCATGTACAACATGGGCCACGCGGCGTTCTACGCCGTGGGCGCCTACACCACGGCCATCCTGAACACCCGGTTCGGGGTGCCGATTCTGTGGACCCTGCCCCTGGCCGGGTTGACCGCCGGGGTGTTCGCGGCGCTCGTGGCCCGGCCGGTGATCCACCTTCGCGGCGACTACCTCCTCATCGTGACCGTGGGGGTGGGGGAGATCCTGCGGATCGCCCTGGTGAACGATGTCTTCGGCCTGACCGGGGGCCCCAACGGGATCTTCGGCATCGCCCGGCCGGTGCTGTTCGGCTGGAAGATCCGAAAGCCCCACGAGTTCTTCTATCTCATCTGGGCCTTCGTGGCGCTTACGGTGTTCGTGTTCCACCGGCTGCAGCAGTCCCGGGTGGGCCGGGCCTGGAACTACCTCCGGGACGACCCGGTGGCCGCCGAGGGGAGCGGGATCCCCACGTCCCGGTACCGGCTCCTGGCGTTCGTGGTGGGGGCGGCCTGGGCGGGCATGGCGGGCACCCTGTACGCCTCCAAGATGACCATCATCTCGCCCCAATCCTTCAGCTTCTGGGAGTCGGTCGTGGTGTTCATGATCGTGATCCTGGGCGGCGCCGGGAACATGGCCGGCGTGCTCCTGGGGGCGTTTCTGATCGTGGGGCTGCCCGAGGCCTTCCGGGGGCTGGCGAGCGCCCGGATGCTCGTGTTCGGGCTCGTCATGATGGTCATGATGGTGGTGCGCACCCAGGGGCTCCTGCCCCCCCGGCCGCGCCGGTTCCGGCTCCCGGACGCCGCGGGGTAAGGGGGGGAGCCATGGCCCTGCTGGAGCTCGAAGGCGTCACCAAGACCTTTGGGGGCCTCGTGGCGGTGGACGAGGTGTCGTTCGCCGTGGACGAGGGGGCCATCGTGGGGCTCATCGGCCCCAACGGCGCGGGCAAGACCACCGTGTTCAACCTGATCACGGGCAACTACCGGCCCGACGGGGGCCGGATCCGGTTCGACGGCCGGGACATCACGGGGCGGCCCACCCACCGGATCGTCCACTGGGGCATCGCCCGGACGTTCCAGACGATCCGGCTGTTCCAGAAGATGACCGTGCTCGAAAACGTGCTGGCCGGCCGCCACTGCCGCACCCGGTCCGGCGTGTGCTCCGCCGTGCTCCGGACCCCGGCCCAGCGCAGGGAGGAGACGGCGGCCGTGGCCGACGCCATGGCGGCGCTTCGGTTCGTGGGGTTGGAGGCCCGGGCCGAGGACCTGGCCGGGAACCTCTCGTACGGGAACCAGCGGCTCCTGGAGATCGCCCGGGCGCTGGCCACCGAACCCAAGCTCCTCGTGCTCGACGAGCCGGCCGGGGGCATGAACGAGCAGGAGACCCTGGCCCTGCTGGACCTGATCCGCCAGATCCGGAACCGGGGCGTCACGGTGCTCCTGATCGAACACGACATGGGCCTCGTCATGGAGGCCTGCGAGCGCCTCGTGGTGCTCGAGTACGGGAAGAAGATCGCCGAGGGCACCCCCGAGGAGGTCCAGGCGGACCCCAAGGTGATCGAGGCCTACCTGGGCACGGATTAGAAGGCGGCCATGGGAACCCTTCTGGAGATTCGGGACCTCAGGGTCCGGTACGGGAACATCGAGGCCCTCCACGGCGTGAGCCTCCGGGTGGACGAGGGGGAGATCGTCACCCTGCTGGGGGCGAACGGCGCCGGGAAATCCACGACGCTCATGGCCGTGAGCGGGCTCGTGCGGGCCTCGGGCGGGTCGATCCGGTTCGACGGCCAGGAGTTGACCGGCCTCAAGGCCCACCGGCGGGTCGAGCTCGGGGTGGCGCAAAGCCCGGAGGGCCGCCGGGTGTTCGGCACCCTCACGGTCGAGGAGAACCTCGATCTCGGGGCGTTTCGCCGGCGGGACGCCGAGGGGATCCGGAAGACCCGGGCCTGGATCTACGAGCTCTTCCCGGTGCTCGCCGAGCGGCGCCGGCAGCTCGCGGGTACCCTGAGCGGCGGGGAGCAGCAGATGCTCGCCATCGGCCGGGCCCTCATGGCCGAGCCGCGGCTCCTGCTCCTGGACGAGCCCAGCCTCGGGCTCGCGCCCCTTCTGGTCAAATCGATCTTCCAGACGATCGAGGAGATCAACCGGGCCGGGGTCACCGTGCTCCTGGTGGAGCAGAACGCCCGGGCGGCCCTGCGGCTCGCCCACCGGGGCTACGTGCTGGAGGTCGGCCGGATCACCCTGGAAGGAACGGCCACGGAGCTCCTGGAGAACCCCCAGGTCCAGCAGGCCTACCTCGGCGGCAAGCGCTAGCCCCCCGCCCCTTGGGTCCCTTGTGTCCCTTTCGTCCCTTTGTTGGGGGGCGCG
>CAZUYO010000138.1:0-7683 GCA_964624725.1 uncultured Thermodesulfobacteriota bacterium | reverse complement strand
TCCTCACACCTCCACGAGACCCAGGTCGGTGAAGGGGTGGAAGTCCCGGTCGTTGTGGAGGAGGGGGACCCGGTTCTCGATGCACCAGGTCGCGATCAGGCGGTCGATGGTCTTGCGCACCGTGACGCCCCGGCGGCGGAGGGCCCGGTAGTGGGCCGCGCTCTTTCGCGCCACTACTTCTCCCACTAGCGGGACGACCGGGAACGCCTGAAACGCCCGCTCCACCCTCGCCACGTCGTGCTCGGTTCGGAGCCCCCGGAGGAGCTCCTCCAGGATCAGGTCCCCCACGAGGATCTCCTCGCGCCCGAGCAACCGCTTGAGCTTGGCGGTGTGGGGCGCGGCGCGGGCCCGGAAGAGGTCGATCCAGACCGAGGTGTCGACGAGAACGGCCATGGCGCGTCAGCCTTCGTCTTCGGCGACGCGGGATTCCCGGAGGGCCGCGAGATCGCCCTCCCACCCCACCGTCCCTTCCAGCTCGAGCACCTGCCTCTGCCGCTCCAGCCGCACGAGGCGGCGGAGGGCCAGATCCACGACCTCCCGCTTGGTGCGGGCCCCGGTAAGCCGCATGGCCTCCCGGACCAGGTCGTCGTCGAGCACGATGTTGGTTCGCATGTCCTCTCCTAAAGGCGCAGACGCGCCTCGGTTTCCGGCCGGACTGAGCGGCGACCCCGCGTGGTCCCCGGGACTGCGTGTGTATGCACGGGCGGAACTGTACACCTTCAGGGGGAACCTGGATAGGGACACGGGGTCGCACCGGATGAACCGCGGGCGCGCCGGGTGGTAGACTGTGGCCCGGCGCGGTGCCCGGGGAACCCTTCTCGCAAGGCACAATCGACAAAGGGAAACAGGAGGCGTGGTCGGATGGAGATCGTGGTGGCCCGGTCGGCCGGGTTTTGCATGGGGGTTCGGCGGGCCATCGAGATGGCCCGGGAGCTGGCGGGGGCCGAGGGGCGCACCGTGTACACCCACGGGCCCCTCATTCATAACCCCCAGGAGCTCGAGCGCCTCAAGGGCGAGGGCATCGTGCCGCTGGGGGCCGGGGCGGTGCCCCGGGCGCCGGTGATCGTGCGGGCCCACGGGATCCCCCCCCAGGAGCGCGAGCGGCTCGAGGCCGAGGCCGAGCGGGTGGTGGACGCCACCTGCCCCAAGGTGAGCCGCATCCAGCAAACGATCGCGGACTACAGCGGCCGGGGCTACGCCGTGATCATCTGCGGCGACGCCGACCACCCCGAGGTCACGGGGCTTCTGGGCCACGCCCGGGGCCCGGCCTTCGTGGTGGGGGGGCCGGACGAGGTGGACCGGCTTCCGGCCCTGGACCGGGTGCTCCTCGTGTCCCAGACCACCCAGGACGAGGGGGTGTTCGACGAGGTGGTGCGGCGGGTGGCCGAGCGCTTCCCCGGGGCCGAGGCTTTAAACACGATCTGCAGCTCCACCCACCGGCGCCAGACCGAGGCCCGGGAGCTCGCCCAGGGGGTGGACGCGGTGGTGGTGATCGGGGGACGGAACTCGGCCAACACCCGGCGCCTGTACGAGATCTGCAAGGGGATCTGCCCCCGCACCTACCACGTGGAAACCCCCGACGAGCTCCCCCTGGACGAGATCCGGGGGCTCGCCCGGGTCGGGGTGACCGCCGGGGCCTCGACCCCGGCCTGGATCATCGAGGAGGTGGTGGGGGTTCTGAGAGAGGTCGCCCAGGGAGCCGGCTAGGCCTCGCCCGAGAGCAGGGCGCCGGGGGCCTGGGCCCGCGGGCCCACCATCAGGAGGTTGTAGGGCACGCTCCGAAGGACCTCGTGGGCCCGGCTTCCGAGCACGCGCTTCCGTACGCCCTTGCGGCCGAACGCCCCGAACACCACGAGCGCGGTGCGTGGGATCTCCTGGATCACCCGGCGAAAATCCCCCTCCACCACCCGCCAGACCGGCTCGATCTCGGACTGCAGATCCGCCTGCTCGAGCCGCCGCCGCCCTTCCTCCACGGCGTTGCCCTCGGCCTCGGTCAGAACTTCCAGCGGCACCCCGGCCAGCCGGGCGAGGGCCCGGGCCCACAGGAGGGCCTTCAATCCGAACGCCGAGCCGCCGTAGAGGGCCACGACCCGGTCCCAGGGGACCCAGCAGCCGGCGGGCAGGAACACGGGGGCGTCGGCCTCCTGCACGAGCCCGCGCACCTTGGGCCCGAGCACGGCCGGGAGGAGCGGCTTGGCAAAGGGGCTGGTGAGCGCCCGGGGGCAGGAGAGGACGCTGAAGGAGCCCTGGATGTCGGGGAGGGTCGATCCGGTGCGGCCCGTGGCGGGCTGCTCTTCCCAGGCGACGCCCACTTCCCGGGCCAGGGCGTCGGCCCGGGCCCGGGCGAGCTCCGGGGCGTACACGTAGGACTCGTCGAGGTCCACCTGCACCGCGGCGGAGCCGGCGTAAAGCACCAGGTGCCGGGCCGCGGGGAAGTGCACCCGCAGGGGGATGCCGGTCTGGCGGGAGAACCATGCGGCACCCCGGAACGTCTCGAATCCCCGGGGATTGTTGCGAAACACGTGCAGGATCGGCAGGGCCATCGGGGCACCCCTTTTCAGGTCGATTCCTTGAACCGCTGCATCATGAGGGCCTGCATGCGGCGGGTCACCTCGGCCCGGTCGTGGCCCTGGGTGAGCCGGCGGGCCAACTCCGTCCCGGCCGCCCGGGCCGCCTCGAGAACGCCGGGCTGCTTCGTGACCCGGGGAATCTTCTCCTCGGTGATCTTCACGCCCTCGCCGTAGAGGAAGTAGGGCACCCCCACCCTGCAGGTTTCGCCGTACCCGCAGGTAAAGCACGAGGCCGCCCCCTGCCCCGACACCTTGGCCACGGTCTCGATGAAGCTGTAGAGGAAGAACTTCTCGATCTCGTCGGCCGGGAACCGCCCGTCCCCGCCCCCCACGCCGATGGCCACCCCGAGCTTGCCCCACAGGGCGTCGCCCTCCCGGTGCCGGAACTGGTACCAGCGCTCCAGGAAGGCGTGGGTCGTGGCGTTGAGGCCGGTGAAATAGTTGGGCGCCCCGATCACGTAGGCGTCTGCCTCGACGATCTTCTCCCGTAGAGGGGCCATGTCGTCGGCCACCTTGCACACGTTGTCGGCCACGCACCCGAGGCACGCGATGCACCCGCCGATCCGCCTGCCCCGGAGGTGCACGATCTCGTAGGGGAGCCCCGTAGCCTCGAGGCAGAGGGTAACGAGGGTGTGGACTCCGGACTCCTCGGGGGACCGGGGACTTCCGACGATGCCGAGGATCTTCACGGAAGCGTACCTCCTGAGAAAAAAACGCGCGCGGGACGGGCCCTGCGGCGCCCGTCCCGCGCGTGCGGTGGTTCAGGGGATTCGGCGGCCGGCCCGGATCACAGCGCCTCCACGACCAGGGCCATGCCCTGGCCGCCGCCGATGCACAAGGTGGCGAGCCCGTACCGGCCGCCCCGGCGGCGAAGCTCGTTCACCAGGGTCACCACGATCCGGGCGCCGGAGCACCCGATGGGGTGGCCCAGGGAGATGCCGCTTCCCACCACGTTCGTCTTCTCGAGGTCGAGCTCCAGTTCCCGCATGCAGGCGATGGCCTGGGCCGCGAAGGCCTCGTTGAGCTCCACGAGATCCAGGTCGGCCACGGTGAGCCCCGCCTTGGCGAGGGCCCTGCGGGTGGCCGGCACGGGCCCGAGGCCCATGTAGGCCGGGTCCACGCCGCCCGAGGCCCAGGCCACCACCCGGGCCAGGGGCTTCAGGCCCGCGGCCTCGGCCCTGTCGGCCCCCATGAGCAGAAGCGCGGCCGCGCCGTCGTTGATCCCGGAGGCGTTTCCGGCGGTCACGGTGCCGTCCTTCTTGAACGCCGGCCGGAGCTTGGCCATCTTCTCGACGCTCGTGTCCATGGGCCGCTCGTCGGTGTCCACCACCACCGGGTCGCCCCTTCGCTGGGGCACGGCCACCGGCACGATCTCGGCCGCGAACCGGCCGTCGGCCTGGGCCGCCCGGGCCCGTTGGTGGCTCAGGGCCCCGAGCTCGTCCTGCTCCTCACGGCTGATGCCGTAGAGCGCCGCCAGGTTCTCGGCCGTGTGGCCCATGTGGTACCCGTAGAAGCACTCCCACAGCCCGTCGTGGACCATGAGGTCCACGAGCTGGGTGTCGTTCATCCGGGCCCCCCACCGCCCGGCCGGGAGCGCGTAGGGGATGCGGCTCATGTTCTCCATGCCGCCGGCCACCACGGCGTCGGCCTCGCCGTCGCGGATGGCCTGGGCCGCGAGCGCCACGGCCTTCATGCCCGAGGCGCACACCTTGTTCACCGTGAACGCCGGGGTCTCCTTGGGCACCCCGGCCCGGATCGAGGCCTGGCGGGCCACGTTCTGGCCCTGGCCGGCCCCCACCACGTTGCCCAGGATCACCTCGTCCACCTGGAGCGGGGCCAGGGCCTCGTCGTAGTCGTAGTGCTGCTTCTCCAGGTCGATGACCTCCCGGTCCGCCAGCGCCTTGGGCCCCACGGCCCGCAGCGCCTCCCCGGCCACGGGCCGCACCCCGGCCCGGGTCAGGGCTCCCCTCACGGCGGCCGCCCCCAGATCGGCCACCGGTACGTCCTTCAGCGCCCCGCCGAAATTGCCCACGGCGGTACGGGCTCCGGAAACGATCACAACCTCTCGCATGGCTTCTCCTCCCTCAACGGAAAGCGGTTCGATCCGCCCCTTATAGACCGACCGCACGGTCGGTGGCAAACCCGGGCTACTCCTCGTCTTCCTCCCGGGCGAGCTCCTCGAACTTGATGTCGATGCCCATGACCCCGGCCATGCGGTCCTCGGCGTCGTAGATGGGGGCCGACACGGTCATGGTGAGCCGGCCGGTGACCTTCGAGGTGTAGATGTCCGTCAAGCAGAGCTTCCCGGTGCGCACCGGTTCGGTGAACCACACCCGGTCGGCGTAGTTCGCCGCCACCTCGTACTCGGCGTATTTGCCCCGGTCCTCCACCTGGGTCACGTTGCGGGTGATCTTCCGGCCCTCCAGGTCGGTGGCGTACACGAACTGGACGAACGGGTGCTCCTCGGCCGCCTCCCGCATGACCCGCTCCATGCGCTCGGGGTCCATGGACCGGACGTCCGGGTGCTCCACGAGGCGCTCGAGCACATGGGCCGCGGCGTCGCGCACCCGGGCCTTGAGCCGGTCGTACTCGCTGACCAGGAGCTCGGGCATGTATTTGCGGACCTTGCGCTCCATCTCCTCGGCCGAGAGCGCCGTGGTGCGGCCCTCCTCGAACTGGCGCATCACGGCCCGGTGGATCTTGGCCACGCCGGGATGGCGCTTGTCCACCCGCCGCTCCGGGGGCAGGGCCAGGTGGGTGTTGATCCAGTGGGCGATGCCGGCCAGCCCCGACTTGTCGGTGACCGCGATGCCCATGGGGCGGCCCAGAATCCGCTCGGTGTCGAAGATGTTGTAGATCTCCTCGTTCTTCGCGATCCCGTCGATGTGGATGCCGGCCCGGGTTACGTTGAACTCGCTGCCCACGAACGGCATGGACGGCGGGATGTGGACCCCCAGGTCCCGCTCGAAATAGTTCCGGATCTCGGTGATCACCGAGGGATCCATGCCGTTGGCGGAGCCCGTGAGCTCCATGTACTCGATCACGAGGCCCTCGATCGGGGGGTTCCCGGTGCGCTCCCCGAACCCGAGCAGGGTGCCGTTGGCCGCGGCGCAGCCGTAGAGCCAGGCCGTCGAGGCGTTGATGAGCACCTTGTGGAAATCGTTGTGGCCGTGCCATTCGAGCTGCTCGGGCGGCACGCCGGCCTCGTCCACCAGGGTCCGCACGAGCCGGGGCACGCTGCGCGGGAGCGCCGCCCCGGCGTGGGGCACCCCGAACCCCATGGTGTCACAGAGCCGGATCTTCACCGGCAGGCCGGCCTCGCGGCTCCGCTCCATGAGCGCCCGGGCGAAGGGCACCACGAACCCGTACACGTCGGCCCGGGTCACGTCCTCGAAATGGCACCGGGGCACCACCCCCTCCTCCAGGGCGGCGTCCACCACCCGGAGGTAGTCCCGCAGGGCCTCGCGCCGCTTTTTCCCGAGTTTGAGATAGATGTGGTAGTCGGACACCGAGGTGAGGATCCCGGTCTCCCGGATCCCCATGGCCTTGACCCGCTTGAAGTCCTCGGGGTTGGCCCGGATCCAGGCCGTGATCTCGGGGTACCGGTACCCCAGGGCCTGGCAGCGCTCCACGGCCTCCCGGTCCCGGTCGGCGTAGAGGAAGAACTCGGTCTGCCGGATCACGCCGTTGGGGCCCCCGAGCCGGTGCAGGAACGTGTAGAGGGTCTCGATCTGCTGGGGCGTGTAGGGCGGCCGGGCCTGCTGGCCGTCGCGGAACGTGGTGTCGGTGATCCAGAACTCCTCGGGGGGGCTGGGAGCCAGGAGCACCCCGTCGAAGGGCACCCGGGGCACCTCCACGTAGGGGAACACGTCCCGGAAGAGGTTGGGCTCGTCGCGCTCCACCACCTCGTCGAGGGGGAAGTCGGGGCCGGACCGGCGCAGCAGGGGGCGGGGCTTCATGGCGGAAACCGAACTCCTTCGTGCGGGAAACGCCGGGGAGGCGCCCCTCCCCGGTCAGTGGGCCGTCGGCGCGGACGATACGCCTTCCCCCGCCTCCCGCGCCAGGGCCGCCAGGGCCCGGATGAACGAGGGCCGGGTGTTGAGCGCAGGGGCCCGCCGAAACTCGCCGATGCCCAGGGACCGGGCGAGTTCGGCGTACTCCACGTCGATCTCGTGGAGGGTCTCGATGTGGTCGGAGACGAAACTCACGGCCACGGCGCACACCCGCTCGGTTCCCGCGGCCGCAAGGTCCCGGAGGGTCTCCTCCACCCCGGGCCCCAGCCAGCGCACCGGGCCGGTGCGGCTCTGGAACGCGAGCCGGTGGGGCGGGTGGCCGAGCCGTTCCACCACGCCGGCCACGGTGGTCCGGATGTGGTCGAGGTAGGGGTCGCCCCGGTCAATGAGCCGCTGGGGCAGGCTGTGGGCGCTAAAGAGCACGGTGGCCCCCTCGAACCCCTCGAGCCCCTCGGCCACGGCCTCGGCCAGGGCGTCGAGGTAGAGGGGATGGTCGTGCCAGGAGCGCACGACCCGACGGGGAAGCCCCGCGAGGCCCTCGGCCTCCAGGGCCGAGTCCAGGTCGGCCAGGCTCGAGCCCGTGGTGGCCCGGCTGTAGTGGGGGTAGAGGGGAAGCACCACGAGGCGCTCGGCGCCCCGCTCCCGCAGCTCGGCCGCCGCCCGCCGGGCCCGGGGATGCCAGTAGCGCATGGCCACGGTCACGGCCCATCCCTCCCCCAGCTCGGCCTCCAGGGCGGCGGCCTGGGCCCGGGTGATCTCGGCGATGGGGCTTTTCCCGCCGATCCGCCGGTACCGCTCCACCACCTTGGGGGTGCGTTTCCTTCGGATCCACCGGGCCAGGGGCTTCTGGAGCCACCGCGACAGGGGAAACCGCAGGATCTCCGGGTCGGAAAAGAGGTTCTCCATGAAGGGGCCCACGGCCTCCAGGGAGTCGGGGCCCCCCATGTTGAGGAGCACGACCCCGGTCACGCCGGCGTCTCCGGCAGCTCCAGGTAGAACCGGGTGCCCCGGCCGGGCTCCGACCGGGCGAACACCCGCCCCCCCTCGGCCTCCGCGATCCCCCGGACGATGGCGAGCCCCACCCCCCGTCTCCTATACAA
>CAZUYO010000137.1:0-7759 GCA_964624725.1 uncultured Thermodesulfobacteriota bacterium | reverse complement strand
GACCGCCGACCGGCGACCGCCGACCGAAGTGATTTGGAAGCCTCATGCGCCTTCCCGTGGGATGAGGGGGCACCCGGCGGGTGCCCGGTGGGTCAAAGCGCCGTGATTAGCACCCGGCTCGCGCCGCGTCAACCCGGGGGGCGGTACCCTTTCCTTGGCGGGCCGGGTTTTGTTACCTTGCACCGTTCGAGGAAACGGCGGCCGGTGCCGCCGGCGAACCGCGCGTTGGAGGAAACGATGGCAGGCCACAGCAAATGGGCGAACATCAAGCACAAGAAGGCCCGCGAGGACGCGAAGCGGGGCAAGATTTTCTCGAAGCTCGCCAAGGAGATCACCGTCGCCGCCAAGCTGGGCGGCGGCGACCCGGACGGGAATCCCCGGCTCCGGCGGGCCATCGAGACGGCCCGCTCGTTCAACATGCCCAAGGACAACATCGAGCGGGCGATCAAGAAGGGCACGGGTGAGGGAGGGGGCGCCGACTACGAGCAGATCACCTACGAGGGCTACGGCCCCGGCGGGGTGGCGGTGCTCGTGGAGGTGCTCACCGACAACCGAAACCGCACCGTCGGCGAGATCCGCCACGCCTTCTCGAAGAACAAGGGGAACCTGGGCGAGAACGGGTGCGTGGCGTGGCTGTTTGAGTCGAAGGCGTACTTCACGGTGCCCAAGGCGGCCGCGGAGGAGGAACAGCTCCTGGAGGTCGCCCTGGAGGCCGGGGCCGAGGACGTGCGGGACGGCGGCGAGGTGTGGGAGGTGCTGGCCGACCCCGACGCCTACGACGACGTCCGGGCGGGGCTCGAGGCCGCGGGGCTCGAGCTCGAGTCCTCCGAGGTCACCATGCTCCCCAAGAACACCGTGAAGCTCCAGGGGGCGGACGCCGAGCGGATGCTCCGGCTCATGGAGATGCTCGAGGACAACGACGACGTCCAGAACGTGTACGCCAACTTCGACATCGACGACGCCGAGATGGAACGGATCGCCGGCGGATGAGGCTGCGGGTGGCCGGGATCGACCCCGGAACGGGCCGCACGGGGTACGGCGTGGTGGAGATGGAGGGGAACCGCCTGCGCCACGTGGCCCACGGGGTCATCGTCACCCGGGCCGCCGACGGGCTCCCCGCCCGCCTGGGCCGGATCTTCGAGGGGCTCCTGGCGGTGTTCGAGGCCCACGAGCCCGAGGAGGTGGGGGTGGAGGGCATCTTCCACGCCCGAAACGCCCGGTCGGCCCTTACCCTGGGCCACGCCCGGGGGGCGGCGCTTCTGGCGGCCCACCGGGCCGGGATCCCGGTGGTGGAGTACTCCCCGATGCAGGTGAAGCAGGCCGTGGTGGGCTACGGCGGGGCCGAGAAACACCAGGTGCAGGAGATGGTCCGCCGGCTCCTGGGGCTCGGCCGGCCGGCCCCGGCCGACGCGTCCGACGCCCTGGCCGTGGCCATCTGCCACCTGCAGACGGCCCGCACCCGGCGCGCCCTGGGGACGGCCCGGTGATCGCGCGGCTCTCGGGCGCGGTGGAGCTCGTGGCCCCCGGCGAGGTGGTGGTGGACGCCGGGGGCGTCGGGTACCGGGTGTGGGTGCCCCTGGGGACCTACCAGGAGCTCTCCCGGCGGCCCGACGGGGCGCGGCTCCGGGTGGTGACCCTGATCCGGGACGACGAGATCCACCTCTACGGGTTTCTGTCGGCCGAGGAGGAGGAGCTCTTTCGGGCCCTCCAGGGGGTGAGCGGGGTGGGGCCGAAGCTGGCCCTGCGGATCCTGTCGGGGCTCGTGGCGGCCGACCTGCGTTCGGCCCTGGCCCGGGGGGACCACGGGGCGCTCACCGCGATCCCGGGGGTGGGGAAGAAGCTCGCTCAGCGGCTCGTGCTGGAGCTCCGGGACAAGGTGGGGCCGGCGCCCGGCGGGGCGCCGACGGCCGGACCCGGGCTTTCGGTCGGGGACGAGGCCGAGGCCGCCGCGGCGCTGGAGGCCCTGGGGTACCCGGCCCGTGTGGCGGCCGAGGCGGTGCGGAAGGCCGCGGCCGGCGGGGCGTCGGGGGTCGAAGCCCTCGTGAAGGCCGCCCTCAAAACCCTGGCGCCAAGAAAGTAGGGGGAACCGGAGCGGCGGGGCGCGGGAGAACCGTTGGGTTCACCACGGAGGGCACGGAGACCACGGAGGGGGACGAACCACCGGGCGCGCCGGATCACCGCGCTCCGGGGGCGGAGAGGAGCAGACGGGTGGAGCACCCCAACGCCGTTCGCGGTTCACGGCTCCCCAGCCTTCTAGCCTTCTAGCTTTCTAGCTTTCCAGCTTTCCAGCTTTCCAGCTTTCCAGCCGACTGGCGCGCAGCCATGACCGACGCGGACCGCATCCTGACCCCCGAGGCCCTGGCCGACGACCTTCCGGCCGGGCCGGGCCTTCGGCCCTCGCGGCTCGACGAGTACGTCGGGCAGGAGCGGCTGCGCGCGAACCTGCGGGTGTTCATCGAGGCGGCCCGGCGCCGCGGCGAACCCCTCGACCACGTGCTCTTCGCGGGTCCGCCGGGGCTCGGGAAGACCACGCTGGCCCACATCATCGCCCACGAGATGGGGGTGGGGATCGAGTGCACCGCCGGGCCGATCCTGGAGCGGCCGGGGGACCTGGCCGCGATCCTCACGAACCTCAAGGAGGGCGACGTCCTCTTCATCGACGAGATCCACCGCCTGAGCCCGGTGGTGGAGGAGATCCTGTACCCGGCCATGGAGGATTTCCAGCTCGACATCCTGATCGGCCAGGGCCCGAGCGCCCGGTCCATCAAGATCGACCTGCCCCGGTTCACCCTGGTGGGGGCCACCACCCGCTCCGGGCTCCTCACGGCGCCCCTGCGGGACCGGTTCGGGGTGGTGGGCCGGATGGAGTTCTACACCCCCGAAGAGCTCGCCCGTATCGTGACCCGCTCGGCCGGGGTGCTGGGGATCCCCATCACCGAGGAGGGGGCCTGGGAGATCGCCCGCCGGAGCCGGGGCACCCCCCGGATCGCGAACCGGCTGCTCCGCCGGGTGCGGGATTTCGCCGAGATCCACCACTCGGGCACGGTGACCCGGGAGGTGGCGGACCAGGCCCTGGCGGCCCTCGAGGTGGACGGGGCCGGGCTCGACCGGATGGACCGGCGGCTCCTGGCCGCCGTGATCGACCAGTTCCGGGGGGGACCCGTGGGGATCGACAGCCTGGCCGCCGCGGTGGGCGAGCAGAAGGACACGCTCGAGGACGTGTACGAGCCCTATCTCATCCAGCAGGGGTACCTGGCCCGCACCGCCCGGGGGAGGGTGGCCCTGGACAAGGCGTACGAGCATCTCGGCCGCCCGCTGCCGGCGCAGGGGAGGCTCTTTTGAAAAAGGTGAAGACCTGGCTCCTTGTGGGGCTCGCCGCCGGGTGGGCCCTGGGGGCGGGGGCCGCGCCGCCCCCGGGCCACCGGCAGCTGTTTTCCGGCACCTGGTTCCACGCCCCGGTGGCCGATGACGACTGCACGGTGTGCCACACGGTCCACCGAAACCCGGTGGGCCCCAACCTCCAGGCGCCGGTGCCCGAGCTCTGCTACGGCTGCCACGAGAACATGGCGGCCCGCGACGAGGTCCACGAGCCCGTGGGGGAGGGGCGGTGCACCGACTGCCACCTGGTGCACACGAGCGACGAGAAGAAGCTCCTCGTGCGTCGGGTGCCGGAGCTCTGCTACGAATGCCATCCCCCCGACGGGGAGCACGTGGCCCGGAACACCCTGTGCCCCTCGTGCCACGAGGTCCACTCCTCGGACACCGCCCGGTTCCTCAAGGGGGAGCGCACCCGCAACTGCGGCCGGTGCCACGCCGACAAGCGCGAGGGCGAGTCCCTCCACGAGCCCGCCCGGGAGGGGAAATGCCTGATCTGCCATTTCACCCACCCCGATCCCCGGTTCGAGAACCGGGGCCTCCGGGGCCGCTATCCGCGCACGGCGTACGCGCGCTACGAAAAGGGAATCTACGGCCTGTGCGACCGCTGCCACGCCCCGGCGCTCCACGACGATCCCGGGTTCCGGGAGACCCGGTTCCGCACCCGCGACGAGAACCTCCACGCCCGCCACGTCCGGGCCGAGCCCGGGGTGGCCTGCTCCGCCTGCCACGACGTGCACGCCTCGGACCGCGCGGCCCTGGTGTCGGCCTGGGTGCGTCTGCCGGGGAAGGAGCCGGTGCCGATGGGGTTCATCGCGTTTAGCACGGGCGGGACCTGCGGGCCCTCGTGCCACGACACCACGACCTACGTCCGGGAGGCGCCGGAGGAGGAGCTCCGGTGAGGGTTCGCGTGGGGTGGTTCGCCGTGGTGCTCCTGGCGCTGGCCGGGGCGCCGGCCCGGGCGGCCGAGCCGGTGGACGCGGGGCCGGTGTTCCGGTACCTGGGGGCCAAATGGTGCAAGCCCTGCCACAACCGCAACAGCCCGAACCCGAAGCTCCGGGTCTACCACGGGTGGGAGGACTCGGCCCACGCCCGGGCCTGGGAGGTGCTCCCGGAGGACGAGCGCGAGAACCCCGCGTGCCTTAGGTGCCACACCACCGGGTACGGCATGCCCCGGCGGGCCGACACCTCGGAGGAGGACCTGCGGGGGGTCCAGTGCGAGGCCTGCCACGGCCCCGGCAGCCACTACTTCCCGTGGCGGATCATGAAGGACCCGGTGCTCTCCCGGGAGCGGGGGCTCGTGATCCCCGACCGGGACGTGTGCGGGCGGTGCCACTGGTGAGGGGCCGGGTCGTGGGAGAGACGGTTGCGCTTCCCCGGCGCGCCACGCGGCCGGTGCGGCTCGGCCCCGTCACGGTGGGGGGCGGCGCCCCGGTGTCGGTGCAGTCCATGACCAACACCGACACCCGGGACGCCGAGGCCACCCTGGCCCAGATCGGGGTGCTCCACCGGGCCGGGTGCGAGATCGTCCGGTGCGCCGTGCCGGACCTCGAGGCCGCCCGGTCCCTGGGCGAGATCCGGCGGCGGTCGCCCGTGCCCCTCGTGGCCGACATCCACTTCGACCACCGGCTGGCCCTGGCCGCCCTGGAGGCCGGGGTGGACGGGCTGCGGCTCAACCCGGGGAACATCGGCGCCCGCTGGAAGGTGGAGGAGGTGGTGCGGGCGGCCCGGGAGCGGGCCGTGCCGATCCGGATCGGCGTGAACGCGGGGAGCCTGCCCCGCGAGCTCCTGGAGCGGCACGGGGGGCCGACCCCCGAGGCCCTCGTGGAGGCCGCCCTGGGCCACATCCGGATCCTCGAGGACCTGGGGTACCGGGAGATCAAGGTGAGCCTCAAGGGCTCCCGGGTGCCCCAGACCGTGGAGGCCTACCGGCTCCTGGCCGAGCGGTGCGACTACCCGTTCCACGTGGGGATCACCGAGGCCGGCACCCCGTTTCGCGGAGCGGTGAAGAGCGCCGCCGGCCTGGGGATCCTCCTGTGGCAGGGGCTCGGCGACACGCTCCGGGTGAGCCTCACGGGCGACCCGGCGGAGGAGGTCCGGGTGGCCTGGTGGATCCTGGCCGCCCTGGAGCTGCGCCAGCGGGGGGTGAACCTGATCTCGTGCCCCACCTGCGGCCGCACCCGGGTGCGGCTGGTGGAGCTCGCCGCCGAGGTGGAGCGCCGGCTCGGCCACGTGACCGCGCCGCTCACCGTGGCCGTGATGGGCTGCGAGGTGAACGGCCCGGGCGAGGCCCGGGAGGCCGACGTGGGGGTGGCCTGCGGCAAAGGGGTGGGCCTCCTGTTTCGGCGGGGCGAGGTGGTGCGCAAGGTGCCCGAGGCCGAGATCGTGGACGCCCTCGTGGCCCTGGTGGAGGAGGAGGCGGGGCGGCGGAGCGGCTAGGCGGCTGGGCGGCTGGGCGGCGGCCGTGTCCCTTCCGTCCCTGGCGTCCCTTTCGTCCCTCAACGACCAACGACCAACGACCTGCGACCTGCGACGAACGACCTTCTTTCCAGGAGTGACCCCCATGGATCGGTATTCGACCCTGTTTCTGCCCACCCTGCGGGAAGACCCGGCCGAGGCCGAGGTGGTGAGCCACCGGCTCATGCTGCGGGCCGGCATGATCCGCAAGCTCGCGGCCGGCATCTACTCGTACCTGCCCATGGGGCTTCGGGTGCTCCGGAAGGTGGAGCAGATCATCCGCGAGGAGATGAACCGCGCCGGCGCCCAGGAGGTGCTCCTGCCGGCGGTGCAGCCCGCCGACCTCTGGAAGGAGTCGGGGCGGTGGACCTTCTACGGCCCGGAGCTCCTGCGGTTCAAGGACCGCAACGGCCGGGAGTGCTGCCTCGGGCCCACCCACGAGGAGGTGATCACCGATCTCGTGCGGGGCCAGGTGCAGTCGTACCGGCAGCTGCCGCTCAATCTCTACCAGATCCAGACCAAGTTCCGCGACGAGATCCGGCCCCGGTTCGGGGTGATGCGGGCCCGGGAGTTCATCATGAAGGACGCGTACTCCTTCGACGCCGACGACGCCGGCGCCGAGGAGAGCTACCGGAAGATGTACGAGGCCTACCGCCGCATCTTCGAGCGCTGCGGCCTGGAGTTCGTGGCGGTGGAGGCCGACACCGGCTCCATCGGCGGGAGCTTCTCCCACGAGTTCATGGTGCTGGCCGATTCCGGGGAGGACGCCGTGGCCGCCTGCCGGGCCTGCGGGTACGGTGCCAACGTGGAGAAGGCCGAGGTCCGGCCGCCGGAGCCCGGGCCGGCCCCGGAGCCGCCGGGGGCCATGGCGCTCGTCGAGACCCCGGAGCGCCGCACCATCGAGGAGGTCTGCGCGTTTCTGGGGGTGGAGCCCCGGCAGGCCATCAAGACCCTGATCTTCGAGACCGACAAGGGGGTGGTGGCCGTGGGGGTCCGGGGGGACCACCAGGCGAACCCCATCAAGGTGAAGAACCTGCTCGACGCGAACACCGTGGAGCTCGCGTCCGACGACACCGTCCGGGAGGTCACGGGGGCGCCGGTGGGGTTCGCCGGGCCCGTGGGCCTTTCGGTTCCGGTCTACCTGGACCATGCCCTCCGGGAGGGGGAGGGGTACGTGATCGGCGCCAACCGGGCCGACCACCACTACCGCGACGCCGTGCCCGGCCGGGACTTCGCCGTGGCGGGGTGGGCCGACCTCCGGGAGATCGAGCCGGGCGACCCCTGCCCCCGGTGCGGGGAGCCGGTGGCGGTGCGCCGGGGCATCGAGGTGGGCCACATCTTCAAGCTGGGCACCAAGTACTCCCAGGCCATGGGGGCCACGTTCCTCGACCGCGACGGCAAGGAGCGGCCGTTTGTCATGGGGTGCTACGGCATCGGCGTGGGCCGCACCGTGGCGGCCGCCATCGAGCAGAACCACGACGAGAACGGCATCGTCTGGCCCGTGCCGATCGCCCCCTGGGAGGTGCTGGTGCTCCCGATCCAGCCGGCCGACGAGGCCACCCAGGAAGCGCTCGGGGCCCTGGTGGGCGAGCTGGAGGCCCGGGGCGTCGAGGTGCTGGTGGACGACCGGGACGAGCGGCCCGGGGTGCGGTTCAAGGACGCCGACCTGATCGGGGTGCCCCTGCGGGTCACCCTGGGCCCCCGGGGGCTCAAGGAGGGCGTGGCCGAGGTGAAGGAGCGGGCCACCGGCGCCGAGCACCGGGTGCCCCTGGCCGAGGCGGCCGAGTGGGTGGCCCGGTGGGTGGAGGCCCGGAGGACCCCGGCGTGACGGCCCGGGACCGGGTCTGGGTCGCCCTCGACGTGGCGACCCGCGAGGCGGCCCTGGGCTGGGCCGAGCGGCTCCGGGGGGAGGTGGGGGGGCTCAAGG
>CAZUYO010000136.1:0-7818 GCA_964624725.1 uncultured Thermodesulfobacteriota bacterium | reverse complement strand
CTCCGGTCGGCGGTCTACGGTCGGCGGTCCCCGGTCCACGGTCGGCGGTCGGCTCCCCGTCGGCCTCGGGTGGCGAGGGGGCTCGGCCTTCCGCTTGCCAGCCCGGGTTCACCCGGCCAGCCTGCGCACCAGCCGCCCCAGGGTGGCCACCGCCGCGGCCTCCCGCTCCGTCCAGACGGCGGCGCTCAGCCGGACGAAGTTCCGGAACTTTCCCGAGGCCGTGAACACCGGCCCCGGCGCGATCGTGATGCCGTGGTCCAGGGCCTCGGCGTAGAGGTCCAGGGAGTCGACGCTCTCCGGCAGCTCCACCCACAGCGAAAACCCGCCCTCCGGCCGACTCACCCGGGTCCCCTCGGGGAAATGGGCGGCGAGCGCCGCCCCCATCCGCGCCACCCGGTCGGCGTAGGCCCGCCGAACCCGGCGCAGGTGCCGGTCGTAGCCGCCGTTCGCCAGGAACTCCGCCAGACCGATCTGGGGCGGGGTCGCCGTGGCCAGGTTCGTCAGGAGCTTCCGGCGCTCCACCCGCCCCCGGAACCGCCCGGGCGCGATCCATCCGATCCGGTAGCCGGGGGCCAACGTCTTCGTGAACGAGGAGCACAGGAGCACGCCGCCGTCCCGGTCGAACGCCTTTGCCACCCGGGGCCGGGGCTCCCGGAACGAGAGGTCCCCGTTGATGTCGTCCTCGATCAGGGGCACGCCGTACCGGGCGCACAGCCGCACCAGCGCCTCCTTGCGCCCGTCGGGCATGCAGGCCCCCGCGGGGTTCGAGAAATTGGGAACCACCAGACACGCCGCGACCGGGGTGCGATCCAGGGCGAGCTCGAGGGCCTCGAGGCTCAGCCCGACCCGGGGCGTGGCCGGGACCTCGAGCACGTTGAGCCCCATCTCCTGCAGGATCTGGAGGAAGGTGTAGTAGGTCGGGGACTCCACGGCCACCGTGTCGCCCGGGCGGCAGACCGCCTCGAGGGCCAGCACTACGGCCTCCACACAACCGTTCGTGATCACGATCTCGTCGGGCGACACGGCACACCCGCTCGCCACGAGGCGTTTGGCGATCTCGGCCCGCAACGCCGCCCACCCCGGGGGCAAGGTGTACGCCACGCACTCCCGGCCCCTACGGCGGAGCGCCGAGGCGGTCATCCGGTTGAGCCGCTCCACGGGCAGCAGATCCGGGTCGGGCACGGTGGCCCCGAGCTGCACCAGGGCCGGGTCGGCGATGTCGTGCATGACCCGCTCGGCGATCCCCCGCACGTCGACGGGACGGGGCCGCAGGGAGGCGTCGGGCACCCGGGACTCCACCAGCGGCTCGGGGAGTCTGGGCCGTACGTAAAACCCCGACTGGGGCCGGGCCTCCACCACCCCACGGTCCTCCATGAGGGCATAGGCCTCCCGCACCGTGTTTACGCCCACGCCGAGCTGCCGCGCGAGGGCCCGAATCGAGGGCAGCCGGTCTCCGGGACGGAACGTTCCCCGGTCCACCAGGGTCTCGAGGCCCCGGGCCACCTGGGCGTACAGGGGGGAATCGTCGTTCGGGTCAAGCCGCAGGGTCGCCATGGCCCGATCCTACCCCACCGTCCCCCGGGGCGGGTAGGCACAGATGCCGCCCCCTCCGACAGGCACAGCACAACATGCCAAGCATTGTGTGGTTGCACATCAACAGGAATGCATCTGTACCCACAGGCCCTGGGCCGGCAGACTGGGCACCGAACGCACACCGCCACGAAAGGAGGAGAGGGATGCGACTCGTGTTGACCCCCGGTGAGATCTTGGTGGTGCAGGAGGCCCGGGGCGGGGAACTTCTTGCCCGGGGCGCCTCGGTGTGGGTGAGCCACGCCGGCCGGGACCACGTGCTAGCCCCCGGCGAACGGCTCCAGCTAACGGCCCCCGACCCGGCCCTGGTGAGCGCCCGTGAACCGGCCGAGATCGACCTGACCCACCCCGGCCGAAGCGGGGAAGAGGCGGTCGGCCCCCTCGTGCGGGGCCGAGCCCCGTGCCGCCAACCCGCGTGACCCCTGGGGACGGGGACGCGGCCGTGGCGCGACGGCACCCTTGACAAACACCGGTTGCATTGTTTGGCTTTCCCGGCGCCCCGCCGGGACCGGGCGGGACGCATCCGTCGCCCATGCCGAGGAGGTGTGTCATGCTCCCCGCCCGAGGCCGCGCCGCCCGTCTCCTCCTGCCGTTCGGGCTCACATTCCTCGCCGCCGCCTGCGGCTCCCCCTCGAAGCCCCAGCCTGGCTCCCGGACCCCGGCCCGGGAAGCCGTCCAGACCTCGACGGACCCCAAGATCGAGCTCCTGGAGCACCAGGTCTGGGGCCGGGACGGCGAACAGTGGGCCTCGATCCGGCTCGTGGACGGTTCCGGGGCGTTCGTGACCGGCCGGGGGCTCGGCGATTTCACGGTCACCGAGACCCGCCGCCTCCCCGGCGGGGGCACCGAGGGCCCGGTGGAAATCGCCTTCGACCAGCCCGGCGACCAGTTCGAAGGCCCCGGGTTCTGGGAGCGCACCGTCACCGCCGAGAAAGTGGACCTGGCGGTGGTGGTGAGCAGCTCCCTCGGGGACCAGGCGTCCCAGGTGCGGGACGAACTCCACGCGCTCGTGGACCGGCTCGAGGCGTCGCGCCTCGATTTTCGCCTGGCGCTGATCGAGGCGGAAAGCTGCATCACGATCCACTGCAATGGCGTGTTCCCGTTCCACGGCCCCATGGAGACCGAGGAACTCCGAGGGGCGGTGGACCGCCTCCACATGGAAGGAAGCGACGTCTCCCCCACCGCCACCTACGACGCCCTCCTCTGGTCGGCCACCGATCTCCTGTGGCGCGACGGCGCGGACGTGACCCGCCTGGTCGTGGTGGTCACGAACGACATGCCCCAGTCGGTGTACGGCAACGTCTGGAACCTCGACTCCCACGGCACCGCGGCAAACCGGGAGGCGGCGCGGCTCGCCCTGGAGGAAGCCGGCCTCACCCTCTACTACGCCCAGCCGACCGGCCCGGAGGGCTTCCGGTACCTGGAGGACTACGCGGACGCCGAACGAAACCCCCGGGCGGCCTGCAGTCGGGGGGAGGGGGGATGGGACTGCGGATTCGAGGGGCTCGGCGAGCGGCTCTCGTGGCCCTTCGACCAGGCGGAGATCCCCCTGCCCGAGCCCGGCCCGGTTGCGGACTCCCGGTACTACTTCGCCTGGTTGAGCCCGTTCGGCCCCGTCACGGACCCGGGCGAGACCCGGGTGGTGGAGATCCGCACGGCCGACCCCGACGACCCCACCCGCGACATCGCGCTCACCTTCGAGTACGGGTTCCCGGGCGGCGAGGGCGCGTTGCGGCTCGTGCTCACGGACGAGGCCGGGGATCCCCTGCCCGCGTCGTTGGACGAGTGCGTGAGCGTGTACCGGACCATGGGGGACCGGGCCGTGGAGCTCACGGAGGTCTGCCCCGGGGACGGGGGGGAGCCGGGGGTCGCGGTGGCCGACCTCCTCATGCCCGGGCCCGTGGCCCTGGAGATGGGCTACGATTTCGCCACGAATCCGGGGGCCCACAACTCTTACTACTCCGACCTGGGCTACCAGGGTGCCCGGTTCGACGTGGAGGTCCCGGCCGGGGAGACCCTGGACGTGCCGTGGCAGGTGGAGGTGAAGGACCGGCGGGCGGATCTCTGGCGGATCCGGGGACTCTTGAAGGACCTCCGGGAGTGGGGCCTCGGGAGCCGCCCCTTCGCCGGCGCGGCCGACCGGATCGCGGCCTGGGTCGAGGGGTTCGAAACCGGCCCCATGACGCTGGAGGACAAGGACCGGCTGATCCGGCTCACCCACGCCCTGGGGGGGTACCTGTACCTCAGCGGCTACGCCGAAACCCAGGCCCGCAAGGTGGAGAACGGCCTCATCGACGTGATACGCCGGCTCCGGGCCATCATCCAGAAACTCCGGGACACGGCGGACGAGGCCGACACCGTGGGCTGGCTCACCGACGCGGAGGCCGCCGCACGGCTTGCGGCGAGCCTGGGTACTGACCTGGAAGCCGCCGAGGCCATCGGTGAGGCCGAGGCCCTCCGGGCGCTGGCCCGGACCCTCCTGGAGTACGCCGAGGAGGAACTCGTCCCCGAGGTGATCGCGAAGATCCTCGACCAGATCCCGCTGGGGCCGGCCGGCCCCTACGTGAACCAGTTCCTCGTGGGCGTGGTGCTCGACGACTGGGACTCGGCGGGGAGACTCTGGGACACCGTGGGCGAGCTCACCCTGGACGGCGTGCTGGACGCGGCCGTCGCCGCGGCGCCCGACCTCCTGCGGGCGGCCGGCGACGAGGTGCTCTCGGGACTCCCCGACGAGGCGACGGACGCCTACGACCTCCTTTTCGACCTCATCGAGGCCCTGGCGCGGGACGGCACCGACGGGCTCACCGAAGCCGTCCGCTCCACGGCCCAGGACCTCCTGGCCCGGTACGCCTCCCCCGAGGCGGCCCTGGCCCGGGTGCGCGACGCCGTGTCGGTGCTGACGGAGACCCTCTCTCCCGGCCCGGTGCGGGACGCCCTGGTTCCCGTGCTCGACCTGATGCTCCGGGTGGCCCTGGAGGAGGGCGACTTCGACAACGACGCGGCGATCGGGGTGCTCGCCACCCTGTTCGTGCGCTACGCCATCCTGGACCCGGAGTTCAACACCCCCGTGGCGGGGCAGCTCGATGCCCTCCTCGAGGCGGCGAAGGCCTTCGAGCCCACACCGGCGGGGTCGGACTTCGAAGTATCCGCCTGGGAGACCGCGCTCGACGTGGCATTGGAATACCTGCGTGACGCCTACTGGCTCGACGACGCCCCGCCGGCCGGGGACTGGGCGGGGTTTCACACGGTTGGCATGGGCGCCTGGGACACGCTGGCCGTCCTGGAACCCCTGGACGACACGGCAAACGCGTTGAGCACGGTCAAGGAGATCACCGAGGCCGCGATGTACCCCCTCACCTTTAGCCTCTGCGGCCGGCTCTATCCCACCTGTTCCCTCATGGACGACCTGGAGAACTTCACCCTGGCCCTCGACGCCGTGGGGCTCTTCACCCGGGCCGTGGAACTCGGGCTCCGGCTCGACGACCTGCTGGAGATGCCCGGGGAGATGGCCCCGGCGGCCGACGCGGTCTTCTTCTGAAAGGAGCGGGGTCATGGGAACGCTGCGGCGGATCGGCCTGGTGGTCGCCTTGGCCCTGGCAGGGGCGGCCTCGGCCACGGTGTGGCAGATCGAGGACGTGGAGGAGGCCGGGTTCCGGGATCTCTCCCCCCGGGCCCTCGTGGCCGGGGGAGCCGACGTGTACCTGGCCTACGGCCGGTCCCACCTGGTGGTCCGGCGGCTCGAGGGGAGCGGCTGGAGCGAGGCCACGGTGGTGGACCCCGATCCCGGCACCGGGTCGTACGCCGCAGCGGCGGCCGACGCCCAGGGCGCGGTGCACATCGCCTACTACGACCGGACCAACGGCGACCTCCGGTACGCCACGAACGCGGGGGGCGACTGGGCCGTGGAGGTGGTGGACCGCACCGGCGACGTGGGCCGGTACCCGAGCATCGCCGTGGGCCCCGACGGTCGGGTTCATGTGGCCTACTACGACGCCACCCAAGCCCGGGTCCGGTACGCCGTGCGGACGGACGGGGTCTGGGGGTTCGCGGCGCCAGACAGCGCGGAGCGCCGGGGGCGGTGGACCGCGCTGGTCCTCGGGGAAAACGGGGAACCCCTCGTCTTTTACCACGACGCAGAAAACGGCGCCCTCGTCTGCGCCTCGAGGGGTGCAGACGGCACCTGGACCCTGGAAACCGTGGACGGCAATGGGGACGCCGGCCGGGAGGCCGTGGCCGGGATCTACGGCGGCACGGCGTACGTGGCGTACACGGCCTGGGTGGACCAAGGGGACGGCACCATCCGCACCGAGGTGCGCCTGGCCTCGGGTGCGCCCGGCAACTGGCACACGGAGGTTCTGGAGACCGCGGCCACGGCCCAACTCGGGGGCCCGGCCTACCCCAGCCTGAGCATCGGGGACGGCGGCACCGTGGAGGTGGCGTACCGGAAGTGGTGGACCGAGACCCGAACCGACGGAAACGGCGATGAGTACCGCGTGTACCAGGTCGAACTTCGCCACGCCGCCGGCACACCGGGGTCGTGGTCCGTGGAAACCCGCGTCGCCGACGACCAGGGCACCGACCTGGGCCGGGGGATCTCGCTCGTCCACCGGGCCGGCACCTACGGCGAGGAGAAGGTGCTCGTCCACGTCGGGCCGGACGGAGATCTCACGAGCCGGGGATACACCTTCAAACTGGAGGCCGGAAACCCGCCCGTGCCGACCCCAGCCTGGCGCGGGCCCTGGCCCGTGGAGGAACCGGCGCTCCCCGGCCGGGCCGCCGCGCTGGCCCTGGATGCCGACGGCACGCCCCACGCCGTGTACGTGGACGAGGTGCGCCGCAAGCTCCGGCACGCCGTGCGCACGGCGGACGGCTGGTCGGCCGAGGACGTGGACGACGCCCACCCCGCGGCCGACCAGGCCGGCCTTGCGGTGCTGGACGATGGGTCCGTGTTCGCGGCGTACCAGGGTAACGACGAAACGCTTCGCCTCGCCTGGCAGCGCGGCTCGGCCGCGTGGCAGACCCAAGGGGTGGGCGGCCCGCGGACCGGGCGGTTCGCGGATGCCGTGGCCACGGCGGCGGGCACCGTCCACGTGATCTTTTCGGACGATGCGGCGAGCGTCCCAGGCCACGGCACCTTGACGATTCCCGCGGATGCGGAGGGAGCCCCGTCCTGGTCCTCGGAGACGTTCACCTGGTCCCCGGACTACAGCGGCTGGTGGCCCTCGGCCGCCCTGGACGCCGACGGGCACCTCCACGTGGCCCACGCGTCCCGCGACCTGGGCTTCAGCGCCGACACCATCTCGTTCCAGCTCTTCTACGACACGGACGCGGGGGGAGGCTGGGCCGAGGAAACCGTGGACGAGGGCCCCCGGGTGGAGTACCCCGCGCTCGCCCTCACCCCCGACGGCACCCCCCACATCGCGTTCTTCGACGGCCTGCTGGGGGTGCTGAAGGTCGCCTCCCGCACGGCCGACGGCACCTGGACGGTGGAGACCGCCGACGCGGACGGGTACGTCGGCCTCTACGCGGACCTCGCCGCCGACGGCGACGGGCACCTCCACGCCGTGTACCAGGGGTGGGGGGCGGACCTCACCCGCTCGTTCGTCCGGTACGCCAACAACACGAGCGGAACCTGGCACGCCGAAACGGTGGCGGAGGGCACGGACGTGGGGGCGTACGCCCGGCTGGCCGTGGCGGGGGACGGCACCGTGCACCTGGTGTTCCAGGACCGCGACGCCGGCACCCTGCGCTACGCCCGGACAACAAGCCACGAGGTGAGCGTGGAACCCGCGAGCGCGAACCTCGGAACGGTCACCGTCGGGGACACGGCGGAGGCGGAGGTCACGCTGACGAACCTGGGCCCCGCCGCCCGCAAGGTCGCCGGCATGGTCCTCAGCGGCTCCGACGCCTTTTCGCTGGTGACCGATCTCACCGACCGGTACTGCGGGTCGGACACCCCCTGGCTCCACCCGGGGCGTCCCTCGTGCGCGGTGGCCGTGCGGTTTGCGCCCTCGGAGGCCGGCTCCGCGACCGCAACCCTCACGATCACCTTCGCCGACACCGACCTCCCACCGGCCACCGTGAACCTCACCGCGGAAGCCGCAGGAGCCGGAGGAGGTGGGGGCACCGGCGGCGATACCGGCGGAGGAGGAGGCGACACGGGTGGAGGTTCCGGCGGGGGCACCGGCGGCGGAGGGGACACCGGCGGGGGTTCTGGCACCGGAGGAG
>CAZUYO010000135.1:3120-7869 GCA_964624725.1 uncultured Thermodesulfobacteriota bacterium | reverse complement strand
AGGAACCGGGCGCCGTCTGACTCCCTCTCCCCCGCGGGGGGAGAGGGCCGGGGTGAGGGGGTGCTCAGCCGGCCCGGCCGAGCACCTCCCGGCAGGCGCGAAGCACGTTCTCCACCGTGAACCCGAACTTCTCGGCGAGCACCTGGGCCGGGGCGCTCGCGCCGAACCGGTCGATGCCCACCACGGCCCCGGCGGGGCCCACGTACCGCTCCCACCCGAAGGCGCTCCCGGCCTCCACCGCAACCCGGGCGGTGACCCCGGGCGGCAGCACCTCGGCCCGGTAGGCCGGGTCCTGGGCCTCGAAGAGCTCCCAGGACGGCAGGCTCACGACCCGGGTGGGAACCCCCTCGGCCTCGAGCCGTTCGGCCGCCCCGAGGGCCAGGTGGACCTCGGAGCCGGTGGCGATGAGGAGGAGCCGGATGCCCTGGGGCCCGGCCGAGGCCTCCCGCAGCACGTACCCGCCCCGACGGAGCCCCTCGGCCCCGGCCAGCGCCGTGCGGTCGAGCACGGGGAGATTCTGCCGGGTCAACACCAGGGCCGTGGGGCCCTCGGTGCGCTCCAGGGCCACCCGCCAGGCCTCGGCGGTCTCGTTGGCGTCGGCCGGCCGCAGGACCACGAGGTTCGGCATGGCCCGCAGGCTCGCCAGGTGTTCCACGGGCTGGTGGGTGGGCCCGTCCTCGCCCACGAAGATGCTGTCGTGGGTGAACACGTGGATCACCGGGAGCCCCATGAGGGCCGCGAGCCGGAGCCCCGGCCGGAGGTAGTCGGAGAACACGAAAAACGTGGACCCGAACGGCCGGAACCCCCCGTGGTTCGCCATGCCGTTCAGGACCGCCGCCATGGCGAACTCCCGGATCCCGAACCGCAGGTTCCGCCCGTCCGGGGTCGCGGGGGAGAAGTCCTTTTCCCCGGCGAGCAGGGTCTTGGTGCTCGGGCCCAGGTCGGCCGACCCGCCCATGAGCTCCGGGATCCGGGCCGCCAGGGCGTTGAGCACCTTGCCCCCGGCCGACCGGGTGGCCACGCCCTTGGGATCGGCCGGAAACGCGGGCAGGGTCTCCTCCCAGCCCTCGGGCAGCCGGCCTTCCCACCGGCGCTCGAGCTCGGCCGCGAGCTCCGGGAACTCCCTCCGGTACGCCTCGAACCGCTCCTCCCAGGCCCGGCGGGCCTCCCGGCCCCGGGCCGCGGCCGCGGCAAAGGGCTTCCGGGCCTCCTCGGGGACGTGGAACGCCGGCTCCAGGGGCCAGCCCAGGTTCTCCTTGGTGCGCCGGACCTCCTCGGGCCCCAGGGGGGCGCCGTGGGCCTCGGCCGAGTCCTGTTTGCCCGGGCTCCCGAACCCGATGTGGGTGCGCACCCGGATGAGCGAGGGGCGTTCCGTTTCGGCCCGGGCCTCGGCCAGGGCGGCCTCCAGGCCGGCGAGGTCGTTTCCGTCCGCCACCGACAGCGTGTGCCAGCCGTAGGCCCGGAACCGGGCCTCCACGTCCTCGGAAAAGGCGAGCTCCGTGCCCCCCTCGATGGTGATCCGGTTGTCGTCGTAGAGGACCACGAGCTTTCCGAGCCCCAGGTGCCCGGCGAGGCTTGCCGCCTCGGAGGCCACGCCCTCCATGAGGTCGCCGTCCCCGGCGATCACGTAGGTGTGGTGGTCCACCACCTCGAACCCGGGTCGGTTGTACCGGGCGGCGAGATGGCGCTCGGCGATCGCCATGCCCACGGCCGCGGCGAACCCCTGGCCCAGGGGGCCCGTGGTGGTCTCGACCCCGGGGGTGTGGCCGAACTCGGGGTGGCCGGGGGTCTTGGAGTCCCACTGCCGGAAGTTCTCGAGGTCGTCGAGGGTGAGCGGGTACCCGGCCAGGTGGAGGAGCCCGTAGATGAGCATGGAGCCGTGGCCGGCCGAGAGCACGAACCGGTCCCGGTCGGGCCACCCGGGGGCCCCGGGGTCGAAGCGCAGAAACCGGGTCCAGAGCGCGTAGGCCATGGGCGCCGCGCCCATGGGCATGCCGGGGTGGCCCGAGTTGGCCCTTTCCACGGCGTCCACGGCGAGGAACCGGAGGGTGTTGACGGCGAGGGAGTCGATTCGGGGGTCGGTCATGGGTTCGGTTCTCCAGGGCGGTGGTCTCCCCCCGGAAAGGGCCGGCATTGTGCCCCAAGGAGGGGGGCGTGTCCAGGAAAGTTTTTTGCGGGGCGCTCGCTTGACCGGGGCCGGACGGCGGGTATCCTTCCGGCGCGTTCACCTTCAACAAACGAAAGGAGAAAGAGATGAACCGAACCCTTCTCACCTGGATCCTGGCGGGCGTTCTCGTGCCGGGGGTCGCCCTGGCCGAGGCCGGCTGGAAGAGCCGGGCCGAGCTCTCCTACACCCGCACCGGCGGGAACTCGGACACCGAGGCCCTGGCGGGCAAGCTCGAAACCGGGCTCGACGCGGGCGCGAACCGGTACGCCGCCAAGGCCTCGGGGCTTTACGGCGAAACCGAGGGGGACCAGACCGCGAGCCGGTGGACGGCCGAGGGCCGCTACGAGCGGCTCCTGACCGAGCGCCTCTTCGGGTTCCTTTCGGTGGGCTACCTGAAGGACACCTTCGCCGGGTACGACACCCGGCTCGAGGTGGGGCCCGGCGTGGGCTACGACGTCCTCAAACTCCCCGACCACGACCTCAAGGTGATGCTCGGGGTGCTGTGGAACTACGACAACTTCGCGAACGGCGACGAGGGTTCCGACACCTACCTGTCGGGCAAGGCGGCGGGGGACTACGAGTGGCGGATCTCGGAGGGGCTGACCTTCAAGCAGTACCTCGACTACTCGGTATCGTTCGACGACACCGACGTCTATTTCATCAACTCGGAGTCGAGCCTCGCGGTGCAGATGGCCGAGAATCTGGCCCTCGGGGTGAGCTATATCGTGAACTACCAAAACCAGCCCCCCGCCCCCGGCGCCGACCACGTGGACACGAAGTTCATGACCTCGCTGGTCGTGGACTTCTAGGCGCGCCGCACCCCACAACCGCGACGGGGCCGCCGGCTTCCGGCGGCCCCTTTGCCAACCCTAAGCGAAGCATTCGCCGATCCCCCCGTTGCCCTTCGCAACGACCGGGATCGGACGACACTTCCGCTGGTCTTCGTGCTACGCGAGCACCCCCACCACCGCACCGGTCATGAGGGTGGCCAGGGTTCCCGAGACGATGGACCGGAGCCCCAGGGCCACGATCTCGTCCCGCCGGGAGGGGGCCATGGCCCCCATGCCGCCGATCAGGATGCCGAGGCTCCCGAAGTTGGCGAACCCGCACAGGGCGTAGGTGACGATGAGCCGGCTCCGGGGCGACAGGGCCCCCTCGGGCAGCCCGGCCAGGCGGAGGTAGGCCAGGAACTCGTTGAGCACGGTCTTGGTGCCCATGAGGCTCCCGGCCGTGACCGCCTCGGACCAGGGAACCCCGATCACCCACAGGACCGGGGCCATGAGGTAGCCCAGGATCCGCTCCAGGGTCACGGGCGCCCCGGCCACCGGGGGCAGGAGCCCCAGGGCCTGGTTCACCAGGCTCACCAGGGCCACCAGCACCACCAACATGGCCACGATGTGGAGCAAAAGCCCCACCCCCGCGGCCGTGCCCTTGGTGACGGCGTCCATGGTGGAGGCGTACTCATCGGGGGGCACGAGCCCGCCCCCGGTGGGCTCCCCGGTCTCGGGCACCATGAGGTGGGCGACCACCACCGCGGCCGGCGCGCTGATCAGGGACGCGGTCAGGATATGGCCCACCGCGTCGGGAATGACGGGGCCCAGGATCGCGGCGTAAAGGGCGAGCACGGTGCCGGCGATGGTGGCCATGCCGGCGGTCATCACCATGAAGAGCTCCCCCCGGCCCAGGCGTTCCAGGTAGGGCCGCACGAGGAGCGGCGCCTCCACCATGCCGACGAACACGTTGGCCGCGGCCGAGAGCCCCACGGCCCCCCCGATCCCCAGGGTCCGCTCCAGGATCCGGGAGAACCCCCGGACCGCCCAGGGCACGACCCGCCAGTGAAAGAGCACGGCCGACAACGCGCTCATCACAAGGACGAGCGGGAGCGCCTGGAACGCCAAGACGAAGGTCGCGCCGGGATTCGAGGCCTCAAAGGGCAGTTCCCCGCCCCCCAGGTACCCGAACACGAACGAGGTGCCGGCCCGGGTGGCCTCCTGGAGGGCCTCCAGGGCCCGGTTGAGCCCCAGGAACACCGCCTTGGCCGGGGGGAGCTTCAGGAGCACCAGGGCGATCGCGAGTTGGAGCGCGAGCCCCGCGGCCACGGTGCGCCAGCGGACGGCCCGGCGGTTTTCCCCGAAGGCCCAGGCCAGGAGGCACAGGGCCCCGAGCCCGGCCAGGCTGTGGAACCGCACGGCGGCCCGGTCCGGCTAGAAGCTGACCTTGAGGAGATCGGCGCTCACCCGCACCCCGCCCGGCTCGGGGGCGGTCTTGACGGTGGGGAGGGCCAGGTAGAGGTCTCCGCCGCGGATCTCGGCCACGGCCGTGGACTCGTACACCCCGAACAGGGCCCCCGCGATCGCCCCGGCCGCGGCGCCGTACCCGATGTACTCCAGGTGGTCCTGGGGTTCGTCGGTGAACACGGTGAGGGCCCCGCCGATGATGGCCCCGGTGAGGGTGCCGTAGAAGGTGTCGCGGAAGATCACCTCGCCCTTGAGTTCGGCCCGGGCGGCAACCGGGGCCGTGAGGCAGGCGGCGAGGGCGAGGGCGGCGATCCAGCGTTTCATGGGACTCCTCCTTGTGTCGGT
>CAZUYO010000135.1:0-3020 GCA_964624725.1 uncultured Thermodesulfobacteriota bacterium | reverse complement strand
CCGGTCAAGCCCCCCGCGGCCGGTACCGGTCGGGGTCGGCGAAGAGGTCGAGCACCAAGGCCCCGTTCCGGGTGCGGGCGCCGTGGGGCGTTCCGGCCGGGATCTCGTAGGTGTCGCCCTTGCGGTAGGTGCGGGTTTCGCCGGCGATGGTGAGCTCGATCTCCCCGTCGATCACCATGCCCCACTGGGCGCCGTGGCGGTGCTCCGGGATCTCGAACCCGGGCTCCAGCCGGAAGAACACCGCCTGCCGGGTGGGTCCCTGGAGGAGCCAGCCCGTCGCGCCTCCGATGGGGAGGTCCACCTGGGGAAGCTCGGTCACGATGGGGGGAAACGATCGGTTCACGGGGTGTCCTCCTTTCGCTGCCAATCGAGACGTTCCAGGATTTTCCGGTTGGCCCGGGGCATGGGGAGGTCGGCGAGTTCGGCGGGCTCCACCCACTTCCATTCCCGGCCGTCCCCGGCCCGGGCGTCCATGGCCTCGAAGCGGCACACCACCGGGTGCAGGGTCACGGTGAAGTGGGAGTAGGCGTGGTCCACGGCGGGCAGCGTCCGTTCGGCCCGGGCCGAGGCCCCGAGTTCCTCGCGGAGTTCCCGGAGCGCGGCCTCCGCGGGCGCCTCACCCGGTTCGATCTTGCCGCCGGGAAACTCCCAGAGCCCGCCGAGGAGCCCCCCGTAGGGCCGGCGGTCCACCAGCACCCGCCCGCCCGGACCCACCACCACGGCCACGGCCACCCGGCGGTGGGGCACGGGGGCCTTGGGTTTGCGCACCGGGAACCAGGCCGGGTCCCCGCTGGCGCGGGCCTTGCATGCCGTAGCAAGGGGGCACTCCGGGCAGGCCGGGCCCTTCGGGGTGCACACCAGGGCCCCGAGCTCCATCACCGCCTGGTTGTGGAGGGCCGCGGTCCCGGGCGGAAGGAGATCCTGGGCCAGGGCCTCGAGGCGCCGCCGGGCCAGGCCCGTGCGGGGATCCTCGGCCAGGGCCGTGAGCCGCGCAAGCACCCTCAGGACGTTTCCGTCCACCACGGCGAGATCCCGGCCGAAGGCGATGCTGAGCACGGCCGCGGCGGTGTAGGGGCCCACCCCGGGCAGCGCCCGGAACGCGTCCGGGTCGTCGGGGATCCTCCCCCCGTGGCGTTCCACTACGACCCGGGCCGCCCGGTGGAGGTTCCGGGCCCGGGAGTAGTACCCCAGGCCCTCCCAGAGCCGGAGCACGGTCTGGTCGTCGGCCCGGGCCAGGGCCTCGACCGTGGGGAGCTCCCCCATCCACCGCTCGTAGTACCCCACGACGGCGGCGACCCGGGTCTGCTGGAGCATCACCTCGGAAACCCACACCGCGTACGGGTCCCGGGTCCTCCGCCAGGGAAGGTCCCGGGCGCAGCGGCGGTACCAGGCGTGGAGCGCGCCCACGAGCGGGCGGATCGGTTCTGGATCGTGCATGGGCAGCACCGTGACCATGGGGGGGCGGACGGGGCCCGGATGGTACCACGGGCGTTCGGCCCGGGCGTAGTGGCCGTTGACAACCCTCTCCCCCGCGCGTATAAGCGGCGGCTCTTGGGAAGCCGGAGGAGGCGACATGGGAATCTTGACCGGAGGAGTTCGGCTGCGGCGGTACCGGGTGTTGGGGGAGCCCCCGCCCGATTTCCGGGACCGGTACGAGGAGGCGATCCGGGCCAACGCGTTCCAGGATTTTGCCTCCGACGACGAGCGGGAACAGGTGGTGGGCTGGGTCGGCGTGGACGACTGGTTCGAGCCCGAACTGCCGCTGGACCGCTGGCTCGTGGGGAACACGATCTGCCTTACCCTGCGGATCGACACGAAGCGGATCCCGTCGAAATATTTCAAGCTGATGTGCCGGCGGCGGGAGGCCGAGTGGCGGCTCAAGGCCGGCCGGGAGGACCTGACCCGGGCCGAGCGGGACGAGATCGCGTCCTTGGTGCGCCGCGAGCTCCTGGACCGGGTGATCCCGTCGGTACAGGGGATCGACATGGCCTGGGACCTGGACCGCTCCGAGGTGTGGTTCTGGAGCACCGCCGAGAAGGCGAACGAGACCTTCCGGGTGCTGTTTGAGCGCACCTTCGGCCTGAGGCTCAGGCCGCTGTTCCCGTATGCCCTGGCCCTGGAGGCCGCCGGGGAGGACCGGGCCGAGACCCTGGACCGGGTGATCCCGGCCTGGTTCGCTCCCGAGGAGGGGCGGTGATGGACGTATTGAAGACCATGGAGGAGAAGGCCTTCTGGGGCCACGAGTTCCTGACCTGGCTCTGGTTTCGGATCGAGGAGGGGGGCGGGGAGGTCCCGGTGCCGGGTCTGGGGACGGCCACGCTGTGGATCGAGGAGCGCCTCACCCTGGGGAGCCTCGAGACCGACAGCAAGGAGAACATCCTGAAGAACGGCGAGGTGGCCCGGTCGGCCGAGGCGGCCGCGGCTCTCGCCGTGGGGAAGAAGGTCCAGGAGGTCCGCCTGGGGCTATCGGTGAACGACCGGGAGTACGAGTTCACCCTGAGGGGCGACACGTTCGACCTGGCGTCGGGCAAGATCCCGCCGGTGGAGGCCGACCCGGACGAAGGGTGGCACGGCACGGCGCTCGTGCGCCTTGGGCTCGTGCGGGAGGTCTGGGACGTCCTGGACGGGCTCTACCGGGAGTTCGTGGGGCTTCGCGTGTCGTCCGAGTGGCCGCAGACCGTGGCGGCCATGGCGGACTGGATCGCCGGAAAACGAGGGGGCTGAAACGTCGGGGGCGTTCCGGCATCGAAGGGACGTGACGAGCCCCTTCGGCGCGGAGGTCCCCCATGTTCGATGCGGTCCCCTACTCGGTGCTGATCCCCCTGGCCGTGCTGATGGCCCTGGCCCCATTCCACCCCAAGCCCCATCTGGTGGAGAAGGTGCAGATGCTCCTGGCCGGGGACCTTCGGCGGCCGCTCGATATCTTCGACCTGGTCCTCCACTCGGCCCCCTTGGCCGTACTCCTCCTGAAATGGCTCTGGCCCCGGTAGTCGGTCGCTTACTCCGGTGCGGAGCCTCCC
>CAZUYO010000134.1:0-7874 GCA_964624725.1 uncultured Thermodesulfobacteriota bacterium | reverse complement strand
CCCCCCTCCCCTCGTGGGAGGGGGACAGGGGGAGGGGGAGACACGCGGCAAACGAAACGGCCCGGGCGCCCTTTAGGCGACCCGGGCCGTTTTGCAGTCACAAGCCTTTCAGCCTTCCAGCTTCCCAGCTTTCCAGCCTTCCAGCCGTCAGTACTCGTACATCGTCCAGATCCCGCAGGGGCACACCCCGGCGCAGAAGCCGCAGCCGATGCATTTGTCGTCGTCCACCACGTACTCGTACCCGCCGCCCTCGGTCTCCCGGCGGGAGATCGCGCCCCAGTAGCAGGTGGTCTCGCACAGGTGGCAGTCGCGGCAGCTCGCGCACGACATGCATTTTCCGGCCTCGCCCTCGCAGGTGCGCGAAAGGTCGTTCTGCCGGGCCCGGTCGTACCACTGGAACTTGATCCGCTCGTAGGGGATGACCTCCTTGCGGTCGTCCTCGTACTCGGTCTTCGCAATCAGGGAATGCACGTACCGGGCCGCCCGCAGGCCGGAGCCGATGGCGTTGGTGATGAGCCCGGGCCGGGTCACGTCGCCCACGGCGAACACCTTGGGGTCGGTGGTGCGGCCCACCGGGTCCACCCGCACGAACCCCCGCTCCCGGTCGATCGTCTCGGGCAGGTAGTCGAGCTCCGGGGTCTCGCCGATCGAGATGAACACCACGTCGGCCGGAAGGGACGTGCCGTCCTTGAAGTAGATCCGCTTCTCCTCGGGGTCGTAGCGCTCGGTGAACTTGGGGTAGAGGATCTCGGCGCCCCGGGCCTTGGCCATCTTCTGCTCTTTGCCGAAGGAGGCGGGCTTCTGGATGTCCACCGCGGTGACCGTGCGGGCCCCGCAGTTGAAGGCCTCCACGCAGATGTCCATGCCCACGTTCCCCGCGCCGATCACCACCACGTCCTTGCCGGTGAGGTCCCGGGGGTTGCGGGCGTTGATCTCCTTGAGGAACACGATGCCCGGCACCACGTGCTCGTAGCCCGGGAACGGGATCACCCGGGGCGAGTGGCATCCGGTGGCCAGAAGCACCACGTCGTGGGCGTCGTAGATCTCCTTGTATTTCGCCGCGTCCACCTCGACCCCGGTGTGGACCTCGATCCCGGTCGCCCGGAACCGCTCGATCTCCTTGGCCAGGATCTCCCGGGGCAGCCGGTCCTCGGGGATGCAGTAGTAGATCTTGCCGCCGAGTTCGGGCTCGCGCTCGTAGAGGCTCACCTGGTACCCCCGGAGCCGGAGCTGCCAGGCGGCGCTCATGCCGGCGGGCCCGCCGCCGATCACGGCGATCCGCTCGGAGCGCTTCGTCTCGATCCGGGGGGCCGGCCGCTCCAGGCTCAGCCGCCCGAGGAAGCTCACGTCCACCGGGTCGGAGAGGTACGCCTGGCGCGAGCAGTGGTCCATGCACAGGTTGGGGCACACGTACCCGCACACCGTGCCCGGAAACGGCGAGTACTTGAGCACGAGATCGAGGGCGTCGGTCTCGTGCCCCTCGCGCAGGAGCCGGGTGCGCTCGTGGGTCGGGATGCCCGTGGGGCAGTACCCGGCGCAGGGCGGGGCGTATTTGTCGTTCTCCCACACGGGGCGCTGGCGCCGGAGCTCCCCGGTCACCGTGAACGGGATGATCGTGCGCTCGTCGGTGATGTAGTCGGCGAAGATGCCGCCCTCGCCCACCCCCTTGAACCACACGTTCCGCCGGAACTCGGCCATGCTCCGGCGCTTCGACCGGGCCCGCTCGGCCCGCTCGTCGGGGGTGAGGGCCACGATCTTCCGCCACTCCTCGGGGCTCCGGGTCAGGGCCTCGTAGAACCCCATGCGGTCGACCGCCTTGAGGAACGGCTTCATGTGCTTCTTGAGCCAGGCCCAGTCGGCATCGGTGAGCTCGGCGACGCGCACGTCGTCCTCGCTCACCCCCTCGGTGGGCCCCCGGAAGTAGATGGTGCCGCCCACCATGCCGACGCAGGGCCGGTAGCCCAGCACGTTGTCGGGGTTGCGGGGGTTCACCCCGCACACCACGGCGATGCCCCCCGCCTTGAACTCGGCAAACGAGTCGCCCACGTCCCGGAAGTACCAGGACTGGATCGGGTCGAACCGGGGGTTGTACTTGGTCAGGGTGTCGCACCGGGCCCCGCCCCCGCCCTGGACATAGAGCACGCCCTGGGCCCCGGCGTTGTGGGCGCCGTTGGCCACGTCGCCGAGCACGGTGATTTTGGCCCCGCAGTTGATCCAGCCCACGTCGTCGGAGCAGGAGCCCTCGACCACGATCTCGGTCCCCATCATACCCATGGCCCCGAGCCGCTGGCCCGGCGCGCCCACGACCTTGATCTTCACGGTCTCGCCGGTGGGCCAGATGCGCCCGCCGATCCCGTGCTGGCCGTCGGCCACCACCTTGAGCCGGCGCTTCCCGCGCCGGACGAGTTCCTGGATGCGCTCGTCGAGCTCCTTCGACGGAACCCGCTTCCCGTTCACACGACCTTTGACTTCCACGGCAGACGGCATGGTTCGTCCCCTAGCACGCGTACGCGATCTGGAGCCGGTCGGCGATGGCCCGGTCGGCCACGCTCAGCCCGTCGGACATGCCGATCGGCAGCTCCGTGGACCGGCCCATGGGTGCGAAGATCTTCTTGAGTTCCTTGTCCGCGGCCACGAACACGTCCACCACCCGCTCGGCCACCTTGTCGGGGTCCAGCCGGCGGTAGAGCTTCGGGTCCTGGGTGGTGATGCCCCGCGGGCATTTGCCGGTGTTGCAGATGTTGCACCGGTTTCGCTCGTCGCCCAGGCACCCCCCGGCCGCCTGCATGATGTACTTGCCGCAGTCGGCGCCCGAGGCGCCCAGCATGATGAGGGCGGCGGCGTTGGCCGCGAGGTTGCCTCCCTTGCCCACCCCGCCCGCGGCGAAGAGCGGCAGCTCGTTCTGCTTCCCGATCTTCACGAGGTTCAGGTAGCACTCCCGCAGGTTCGAGGCGATGGGGTGGCCCATCTTGTCGAGGCTCACGTTGTAGGCGGCCCCCGTGCCCCCGTCCTCGCCGTCGATCGTGAGCGCGGCGGCGAACGGGTTCCGGGCCAGGTTGTTCAGGACCGCGAGCGCCGTCTTCGTGCCCGAGATCTTGGGGTACACCGGCACCCGGAACCCGAACAGCATCGACATGGAGGTGATCATCTTCGCGACCGCCTCCTCGATGGAGTACTTGGTCTGGTGGGTCGGCGGGGAGGCCAGGTCCACGAACTCGGGCACGCCCCGGATGCGGGCGATGTGCTTGAGCACCTTGGCGGCCATCAAAAGCCCGCCGTCCCCGGGTTTGGCGCCCTGGCCGTACTTGATCTCGATGGCGGCCGGGTCGCACTGCATCTCGGGCACGGCGTGGATGATCTCGTCCCAGCCGAAGTACCCGGAGGCGATCTGGAGGATGAAGTATTTGAGGAACGGGCTCTTAAGAAGCCGGGGCGGCATGCCGCCCTCGCCGGTGCACATGACCACCGGGATCTTCTCGACCTCGTTGAGGTAGGCCACGCCCATGGCGAGCCCCTCCCACATGTGGGGCGACAGGGCCCCCACCGACATCCCGCCGATCCGGATCGGGAAGATCTCCCGCACCGGCGGGATGAACGGGGTGCCGTCGCGCACCAACGAGTCCCCCTCCACCCGCAGGGGGAGCCGCTCGGGCGGCAGGTTGCGGCCCAGGTAGGTGCGCACCCGGAACTCGTGGCGGCCGGCGTCGAGGGCCGGGTCGGTGAGCATGGAGATCCGGGTGAACTTGAGCTGGTCCAGGGTGGACACGCCGGGATCGTTTCGCCGGCCGCCCCGCTTGTAGGGCTCGCCCCCCTGGTTGATGTGCCAGTTGAACTTGTTGGCCGGGTTGAACTCGGGCCGGATCGCGTCGTTGGGGCACACGAGCCGGCACGTGGCGCACCCGATGCACCGGCGGCGGATGTCGGTGACCTGCCGCACCCCGGAGACCACCCGGCGCACGGTGGTGGGAAGGGGGATCGGCCCCGTGGACTCCACGAGCCGCTTCTCGAACACGCCCGGCTCGATGGCCCGCACGGGGCACACCGCCGTGCACCGGCCGCAGCGGGTGCACTGGGCGTCGTTCCAGTGGATGACGTAGGGCAGGTCGCTCAGGCTAAGCTGATGGTTGTGGTCGAGCCGTCCAGCTGATTCCATACCTCGATCTCCTTGGCGCCGGGGCGCACCGCAACGAAGTCGTACTTCATCGGGAACACGTCCTTCTCGACGTCCCGGTTGGGCACGGCCGAGGTGAGGCCGCAGACCTCCGACATGAGCCCCACCCGGCCCTTGACGCCTCCCACCACGCCGGGCCGGAGCTTCTTGGCGTCCTGCACCATGAACACCGTGCCGTCCCGGTCGCAGCCGATCACGCAGTTGGGCCCGTCGATCGTGAGCATCCGCAGGCTGCGCTTCATGAGCCGCAGGGCCTCGGCGTCGGGCCGCCCGTCCATCTCCTCGTCCTTCAGGGGCGTGATCACGTCCTTGTAGTAGGGCAGGGGGAAGCCGAGCCGGCACCGCACGTAATGGAGGATGTGGGCGAACACCTCGCTGTCGGAGTTGTAGCCCACGTACCCCGGCTCGCCCCGGCTCGTGAGGTACTCCCGGATCGGCACGAACGCGGTGTTCTCCCCGTTCGTCATGGTGAACACGCCCTGGATGAAGAACGGGTGGCAGGCGTAGAGGTTGATGGCGTAGTTGGTGTTCTGGCGGCCTTGCGCGAACACGACCTTCGCCGGGATGGGCTTCTTGTCGAGCCCGAAGAACTCCCCCACCTCCAGGGGATCGCCCACCTCCTTGAGGGTCACCACGTCGGGCCAGAAGCTAAACACCCGGATCGAGCCGCCGTCCCGCTCCCCCATGGCCCGGATCTCGAGCCGGGTCTTGAGCAGGAACTCGGCCTTCTCCTCGAAGGATTTGTCGCGTACGTCGTCCGGGTACTCGAAGGCCTTCACGATGTAGCGGTCGTGGCGCTCCACCGTGGGCCCGGGGTTCGGATGGAGGGCCGGCTCCCACATGTGCTTCGTGCGAAACCCCTTCGAGACCATGAACTGGTCGAGGTCGTAGAACCCCTTGTCCGTCGTGATGGCCGACAGGACCGGGTACTCCTTGAGCTCCTCGAACTCGCCCCCCAGATCCCGGAGGATGAGGCCCAGGCCGGAGCCGTCGTGGCCCTCCTTCATGGTTTCGAGGGCGAGGATGTTCTCCATGGGGGAGAAGTACTCGTCCGAGATGATCGCGGCTAACCGACACATGAACGTTTCTCCTTGCCCTGGCGGGCTGCCCATTCTTTACGCACACGGCCCCGAAGGCTGGGCACGGTTGTACGCCAGCGAACAAGCGAAAGCAAGCTTCTTTGTGCCTAACTTTTAGGCATTCCCGGAGGCAAAAAACGCCCCCAAAGGGGGCGTCCTCTCGGTCCCGAGGCCCCGCGGCTCCCCGCCCTACTCCCCTCCGGCGCTCACCGACACGAACACCAGGGGCTCGCGGCCGGCCCGCATGCCGTGGGCCTCGCCCTCGGGCACGAACACCACCGTGCCCGCCTCGACCGCGTGGGCTCCGTCGGGGGTCAGAAACGACCCCTCCCCGGCCGTGACGACCCAGACGTGGTCCCCCTTGTGCACGTGGGGGTGGATCTCGTCGCCCGGTTCGAGCCGCCACACCGTGACCCGGCTGTGGGGCCCGGAGGCCACCGGGTTCTTGCGCCCCACCGCGCACTGCGCCACCGACAGGATCTTCATGCCTGCGTCCTCCCTCTCGCGGCCTTCTCGGCCAACCCCGAGGTCCCGAACCGGCGCTCCAGCTCGGCGCCCACCCGGTCCGGGTCGATGCCCCGGTGGCCGAGGAGCACGAGGCAATGGAACGCAAGGTCCGCCAGTTCGTACACGAGCGCGTCGTCGTCGGCCGCCTTGGCGGCCAGAAGGACCTCCACGGCCTCCTCCCCCACCTTCTGGAGGATCCGGTCCTCCCCCTTCTCCAGGAGCCGGCACACGTAGGAGTCGGGCCTGGGGTTCGCCTTGCGGTCGAGGATCACCTCGTAGACCCGGCGCAGGATGTCGGCGGTCGGCGTTTCGCTGGGCAAGGTGGCAACTCCCTGGTGGAACGGCTGGAACGCTGGAATGCTGGAAGGCCAGGAGGCCCCGAAACCCCAAAACCGCGCTCCGGCTCCCGGGGCTCCGGGCACGACGTTCTCCGTGTCCTCCGTGCCCTCCGTGGTAAAAAGGCTCTATCCCTCGAGCCGCACCGGCACGCCCCGGTCGGCCAGGTAGCGCTTGACCTCCTCGACCGTGAGCTCCCGGAAGTGGAAGATGCTCGCCGCCAGCGCCGCGTCGGCGCCGCCTGCGGTCACGGCCTCGTACATGTGGTGGGCGTTTCCCGCCCCCCCCGAGGCGATCACCGGGATCTCCACCGCGTCGGCCACGGCCCGGGTCAGCGCCAGGTCGAACCCGTCCTTCGTGCCGTCGGCGTCCATGCTGGTAAGCAGGATCTCCCCGGCCCCCAGGGCCTCGACCCGCCGGGCCCACTCCACGGCGTCGAGGCCGGTGGGCTTGCGGCCCCCGTGGGTGTAGACCTCCCACCCCTCCCCGGGGCCTTCGCCCCGGCGCTTCGCGTCGATGGCCACCACGATGCACTGGGACCCGAACCGGCGGCTCGCCTCGGCCACCAACTCCGGCCGCTGCACGGCCGCGGTGTTGATCGACACCTTGTCGGCCCCGGCGAGGAGCAGCCGGCGCACGTCGTCCACCGTGCGCACCCCGCCGCCCACGGTCACCGGCATGAACACCCGCTCGGCCGTGGCCCGCACCACGTCGATGATGATGTCGCGCTCGTCGCTCGAGGCGGTGATGTCGAGGAAGGTCAGCTCGTCGGCGCCCTGGGCGTCGTAGAGCTCGGCCACCTCCACGGGGTCCCCGGCGTCCCGGAGGTTCACGAAGTTCGTGCCCTTGACCACGCGGCCGGCGTTCACGTCGAGGCAGGGGATGATGCGTTTCGCGAGCATGGGTTCTCGGCTGGAAGGCTAGAAGGCTAGGAGGCTAGGAGGCTCGAAGCCCCTTTTTCAACACCCCGCGCCGCGGGCTCACCGGGCGCCCTCGGCCAGGGCCAGGGCCTCGGCGAGATCGAGCGTCCCCTCGTAGAGGGCCCGGCCCGTGATCACGCCGACCACCCCGTCCCCCTCCAGGGGGAGGAGGCGCTCGATGTCCGCGAGCGTCGACACCCCGCCCGAGGCGATCACGGGCCGGCCGGCGGCCCGGGCGAAGGCGGCCGTGGCCTCCAGATTCACCCCGGTCTGCATGCCGTCGCGCTCGATGTCGGTGAAGATGAACCCGGCCGCGCCCCGGGCGGCCAGGTCCCGGGCCAGGTCCTCGGCCGCCACGTCGGTCACGTCGGCCCACCCCCGCACGGCCACCCGGCCGCCCCGGGCGTCGATGCCCACGAGCACCCGGCCGGGACGGGCCTCCGACAGGCGGCCCACGAGGTCGGGGCTCTCCACGGCTGCGGTGCCCAGGATCACGTAGTCCACCCCTTCGGCGAACCAGGCCTCGGCCGTGGCCTCGTCGCGGATGCCGCCCCCGAGCTCCACCTCCACGTCCACGGCCCGCCGGATGGCCCGAACGGCCTCCCGGTTCTCGGGCCGGCCCGAAAACGCGCCGTCCAGGTCCACCACGTGGATCCGGCGGGCCCCGGCCTCGGCCCACCGCCGGGCCACGGCGGCCGGGTCGTCGCCGTACACCGTGGCCTCGTCCATCCGGCCCTGGCGCAGCCGCACGCACCGGCCGCCCTTGAGATCGATCGCGGGAATCACGAGCATTCTTGTTTTCCCTTCGGGAAACGGTGGGGGAGGCCCCCTCACCCCGGCCCTCTCCCCCAACGGGGGGAG
>CAZUYO010000133.1:0-7898 GCA_964624725.1 uncultured Thermodesulfobacteriota bacterium | reverse complement strand
GGGGCGCTCCGGGGGCTCGGCCGCACGATCCTGGGGCTCCGGGACGCCGCGGGCGTGATCCGGTCGGTTCGGCCCGACGCCTGCCTCGGGGTGGGGGGATACGCGAGCGTGCCGGTTCTCGCGGTGGCCCGGGTTCGGGGGATCTTCACCGCCGTGCAGGAGCAGAACGCCCGGCCGGGGCTCGCGAACCGGGTCCTCGGCCGGTGGGCGCACCGGGTGTTCCTGGGGTTCGAGGAGGCCCGGGCCGGGTTCCCGGCGGCAAAGGCCGTGGTCACCGGGAACCCGCTGAGGCCCGAGTTCGCCGAGCCCGCGCCCTATCCGGAGCGGGGGCCGGGGGACCCCCTGCGGATCCTGGTGCTCGGGGGGAGCCAGGGGGCCCGCACCCTGAACCGGGCGGTGCCCGGGGCCGTCGGGCGCCTCGGGGGCGCGGTGGAGGTCCTGCACCAGGCCGGCCCGGGCCGGCGGGGCGAGGCGGACTACGGGGGCCGGCCCGGCGTGCGGATCGTGGAGTTCGTGGACGACATGGCCTCGGCCTACGCCTGGTGCCACCTGGTGGTGGCCCGGGCCGGGGCGCTCACGGTGGGGGAGGTGGCGGCCGTGGGCCGGCCGGCGGTGTTCGTGCCGTTCCCCCACGCGGCAGGGGGGCACCAGGAAAAAAACGCCCGGGCCGCCGAGGCGGCCGGCTGGGCCGTGTGCCTGCCGGATCCCGCGTGCTCGCCCGAGCGGCTGGCGGCGGTGCTGGAGGATCTGCGGGGGGATCCGGAGCGGCTCCGGGCGATGGCCGGCCGGGCCGCCCGCTGGGCGCGCCGGGACGCGGCGGCCCGGATCGTGGATGAACTGTTGGCGGCGGGAAGGCTAAAACGCTAGGAAGCTAGAACGCTGGAAGGCGAGGATGCCAAAAGCGGTCGTCCGGTAGGCACGGGCGGAGGGGACGCGGGGCGTTCCAGCCTTCTGGCCTTCCGGCTTTCCAGCCTTGCCCAGGGGAACCGCGTGTACCGAAAAGACCACCGCATCCATTTCGTGGGCATCGGCGGCATCGGCATGAGCGGGATCGCCGAGGTGCTCCTCAACCTGGGGTACCGGGTGAGCGGCTCCGACCTTCGGGAAACGCCGATCACCCGGCGCCTGGCGGCCCTCGGGGCCCGGGTCCACCGGGGCCACGCCGCCGAGCACGTGGGCGACGCCACCGTGGTGGTGGTCTCCTCGGCGGTGAGCCCCGAGAACCCCGAGGTGGCCGAGGCCCACCGTCGGGGCATCCCCGTGATTCCCCGGGCCGAGATGCTCGCCGAGCTCATGCGCATGAAGTACGCCGTGGCCGTGGCCGGGGCCCACGGCAAGACCACCACCACCTCCATGGTGGGGGCGGTGCTCACCGAGGCCGGGCTCGACCCCACGGTGGTGGTGGGGGGCCGGCTCCGGAGCGCCGGGACCAACGCGGTGCTGGGGCGGGGCGAGTTCCTGGTGGCCGAGGCCGACGAAAGCGACGGGAGTTTCCTCGCGCTGGTGCCCACGGTGGCGGTCATCACCAACATCGACCGGGAGCACATGAACCACTACGGCAGCGAGGAGGCCCTGGAGCGGGCGTTCGTGGACTTCGCCAACAAGGTGCCGTTTTACGGCGCCGTGGTCGTGTGCCTCGACGATCCCCGGGTCCAGGCGCTCCTCCCGGAGGTCCGCAAACGGGTGATCCCCTACGGCCTCTCGGCCCAGGCCGAGGTGTCGGCCCGGGCGATCGAGACCTCGGGGGCCCGCACCCGGTTCGAGGTGCTGGTGCGGGGCACGCCGGTGGGTTCGGTGGACCTGGCCGTGCCCGGGCTTCACAACGTGCGAAACGCCCTGGCGGCGGTGGCGGTGGCCGAGGAGTTGGGCGTCGACCCGGGGCTCGCCTGCCGGGCCCTTTCGGCGTTCCAGGGGGTCGAGCGCCGAAGCCAGGTCGTGGGCGAGGCCGCGGGGGTGGTGGTGGTGGACGACTACGGCCACCATCCCACCGAGATCCAGGCGGTGCTGGCGGCCCTCAAGGAGGCCTATGGCCGCCGGGTCGTGGCGGTGTTCCAGCCCCACCGGTACACCCGCACGGCCGACCTCCTGGACCGGTTCGCCACCTGTTTCTACGACGCCGACACGGTGCTGGTGACCGACCTGTACGCGGCGGGGGAGGCGCCCATCGAGGGGGTCACGGCCGAGGCGCTGGTGGAGTCGCTCAGGACCCACGGCCACCGGGACGCCCGGTACGCCGGGGCCCTCGAGGGGGTGCCCGAGGCGGTGGCGGAGGCGGCCGGGCCGGGGGACCTCGTGGTCACCCTGGGCGCCGGGAGCATCGGGAGCCTGGGCGGGCGGATCCTCGAGCGGCTGGGAGGAGAGGGCTGATGGCGAAGACGGCGATCGACGAACTCCAGGAGCGGGTCCGGGGGAAGGTGGTCCTGAACGCCCCCATGGACCGGCTCACCACCCTGCGGGTGGGCGGCCCGGCCGACCTCCTGGTGTACCCGGAGGACCGCGAGGACCTGGCGGAGCTCATCTCGTTTCTGGCCGAGCGGGGCATCCCCTACTTCGTGCTCGGGAACGGCTCGAACCTGGTGGTGCGCGACGGGGGCATCCGGGGCGCCGTGATCTGCCTCACCGAGGGGTTCCGGGCGATCGAGCGCAGGGAGGGGCCGCGGTTCCGGGCCGAGGCCGGGGTGCCCCTGCGGCGGCTGGTGCGCTGGACCGTGGACCAGGGCATCACCGGCTTCGAGCCGCTGGTGGGGATCCCCGGCTCCGTGGGCGGGGCCCTTGCCATGAACGCCGGTGCCTGGGGCATGGAGATCGGGGAGCGGCTGGTGGAGCTCGAGGCCCTGAGCCCCGAGGGCCGCGTGCAGGTGTTCGACCGCACGACCCTGCGGTTCGGCTACCGGAGCCTCGACCTCCCGCCGGGGTATGTGATCCTGGCCGCGGTGCTGGAGGGGGAGCCGGCCGACCCCGAGGAGGTGAAGGCGGCGGCCAAGGCGTTCTTCGCCCGCCGGAAGGAGTCCCAGCCGCTGGCCGAGCCGAGCGCGGGCAGCGTGTTCAAGAACCCGCCGGGGGCCAAGGCCGCCAAGCTCATCGAGTCGTGCGGGCTCAAGGGCGTGCGGGTGGGGGAGGCCGAGGTCTCCCGGCTCCACGCGAACTTCATCGTGAACGCCGGCATGGCCACGGCGAGCCAGGTGGTCTCGCTCATCGGCATGATCCAGGAGCGGGTGTTCGTAAAGCACAAGGTGAAGCTGGAGCCCGAGGTGCGGATCGTGGGGGAGTGGGCCAAGGGCAAGGTGCGGGTCACGGACTGAGCCCGGTTCCGGACGAGGAGGCGGCATGGCGCGGGTGGCGGTGATCCTGGGGGGCAAGAGCAACGAGCGGGAGGTGAGCCTTCGCACCGGCCGCGCCGTGGCCGAGGGGCTCCGCCGGCGGGGCCACGAGGTGGAGGAGGTGGACGCCGGCGGCGACTGGATCCCCCGGCTCCAGGCCCTCCGGCCCGACGCCGCGTTCGTGGCCCTCCACGGCCGGTGGGGCGAGGACGGCACGGTGCAGGGGGTCCTGGAGATCCTGGGCATCCCGTACACCGGGTCCGGGGTGCTCGCGAGCGCCGTGGCCATGGACAAGGTGGCCTCCAAACGGATCTTCGAGGCCTGCGGCGTACCCACCCCGGCCTGGCAGGTGCTGGGGCCGGGGGAGGGCGCCCCGGCCCTGCGGATCCGGCCCCCCCTCGTGGCGAAGCCCCCCCGGGGCGGCTCCACCCTGGGGGTGGGGGTGGCCCGGACGGCCGAGGAGATCCCGGCCGCCCTGGAGGTGGCAAGGGCGTGCGAGCCCGAGGTCCTGGTGGAGGAGTTCGTGGAGGGGAGGGAGCTCACCGTGGGGTTCTTGGACCGCGACGCGCTCCCGGTGGTCGAGATCGTGCCGGAGTCCGGGTTCTACGACTACGAGTCCAAATACACCCCGGGCCGCACCCGGTACCTGTGCCCGGCCCCCCTGGAGCCCGCACTCGAGCCCCGGGTCGTCGAGGTGGCCCGGCTGGCCTATGGGGCCCTGGGATGCGCCGGCGCGGCCCGGGTGGACCTGCGGCTCGACCCGGCCGGCCGGCCCTGGGTGCTCGAGGTGAACACGATTCCGGGCATGACGCCGACGAGCCTGCTGCCCAAGGCCGCCGCGGCGGCCGGGATCGGGTTCGACGAACTGGTGGATCGCATGCTCGCCGGCGCGGGCCTCAAGGCGTGAGGACGGCATGACGGCGGACCGGCAGGACGTTCCACGGCGCAGGGGGCACGCGACCGCGGCGGCCGCGCTCGCTTGGCTCGCCGTGGGCGCGGCCCTGGCGGCCGTCCTCTACACCGGGCTTCGCCGGGGCCTCGGCACGGTGTTCCCGGTCACCGCCGTTCGGGTAGAGGGCACCGTCCGCACCGACCCCGAGGCCGTTCGGCGCGCGGCCGGCATCGCCCCGGGCACGCCGCTGTTCGGGATCGACGTGGAACGGGTCCAGCGGGCGGCCGAGGGGTTGCCCTGGGTCCGCTCGGCGCGGGTCGTCCGGCAGGTGCCGGGCACCGTGCGGATCGCGGTGACCGAGTGGGAACCCCGCTATCTCCTTCGGGCCGAGCGGTTGGTGTATCTCACGGCCGAGGGGCACGTGGTGGCCGCCCCGGTGGTGCCGGGCGACGACCTGCCCGTGGTCACCGGGATCACCCCGGCGGAGCTCCACCGGAACGCCGGGGTCCGGGAGGCCCTCCTGGGGCTCCTGGCCCGGATCGGGGACGATCTGGCCGGGGAACCCGTGGGGGAGGTCCACGTGAGCCCGGACGACGGGTTCACGGTGTACACCGCCCGGCGGGCGGTTCGGTTCGGGTTCGGGCGCATCGACGAGAAGCTCGCGCGCCTCGAACGGCTCGATCGCCATCTCGCCCGGACCGGCCGCAGGGCCCGCACCGTGGACCTGGATTTTGAGGATCGGATCGTGGCCCGAGTGGAACCGGGCGCCCTTTCCGGAGGCAGACGATGAGACCGACCTCCCGGCAGGTCGTGGGACTCGACATCGGCACCACCAAGATCTGCGCCGTGGTGGCCGAGACCTCGCCCGAGGGGCTTCGGATCCTGGGGTTCGGCACCCACCCCTCGAAGGGCCTGCGCAAGGGCGTGGTGGTCAACATCGAGGCCACCGTGCAGTCCATCCGCAAGGCCGTGGAGGAGGCCGAGATCATGGCCGACCGGGAGATCCGGCAGGTGTACGCCGGCATCGCGGGCGGCCACATCCAGGGGTTCAACAGCCACGGCGTGATCCCGCTCCGGGACCGGGAGGTGCGCCAGGCCGACGTGCGCCGCGTGCTCGACGCCGCCCGGGCCGTGGCCATCCCCATGGACCGGGAGGTCATCCACATCCTGCCCCAGGAGTACATCGTGGACGACCAGGACGGCATCCGCGATCCCCTCGGCATGAGCGGGGTGCGGCTGGAGGCCCGGGTCCACATCGTCACCGGCGCGGTCACGAGCGCCCAGAACATCGTGAAGTGCTGCAACCGGGCCGGGCTCCAGGTGGCGGACATCGTGCTGGAGCCCCTGGCCAGCGCCGAGGCGGTGCTGACCGAGGACGAGCGGGAGATCGGGGTGGCCCTGGTGGACATGGGCGGGGGCACCACCGACATCCTGGTGGTCAGCCAGGGGGCCGTGCGCCACTCCTCGGTGCTGGCCCTGGGCGGGGCCCACGTGACGAACGACATCGCCGTGGGGCTGCGCACCCCCGTGGCCGACGCCGAGAAGATCAAGCGCCGCCACGGCTGCGCCCTGGCCTCCCTGGTGGGCAAGGACGAGACCCTGGAGGTGCCGAGCGTGGGCGGGCGCCGGCCCCGGATGATGGGCCGCAAGACCCTGGCCGAGATCGTGGAGCCCCGCATGGAGGAGCTCCTCACCCTCGTCCACAACGACCTCCAGCAGGCGAACATGGAGGACCGGCTCGCCTCGGGCCTGGTGCTCACCGGGGGAGGGAGCCTCCTGGAGGGCACGGTGGAGATGGCCGAGCAGATCTTCGGCGGGGTGCCGGTGCGCCGGGGGTTCCCCCTGCAACCCGAAACCCTGCCCGACGGGCTCCGGGACCCGGCCTTCGCCACCAGCGTGGGGCTCGTGCTCCACGCCGCCCGGGCCTCGATCGAGGGGGTGGATCCCCTGGACCCGGCCGACGAGAACCTGTTCGCAAAGATCGCCAGGCGCATGAAGGGATGGTTTCGTAACTTTTTCTAGCGGGGCTGCCCCCGGGCGCCGGCGGCCGGCGGAGCCTACGTGTCCGCCGGCCCCCCGTTCCCAGGTGCCGTCCCCCAGCCAGGAGGTGACCCATGCCGAGATTCGAACTCGAAGACACCCACGTGTTCCAGGCCCGGATCAAGGTGGTCGGGGTGGGAGGCGGCGGCGGAAACGCGGTGAACACCATGATCGCCGCCGGGATCACCGGGGTGGAGTTCATCGCCGCCAACACCGACGCCCAGGCGTTGGGCTCCAACCTGGCGCCCATGAAGATCCAGCTCGGGGGCGGGCTCACCCGGGGGCTGGGCGCCGGCGCGAACCCCGAGGTGGGCCGGCAGGCGGCCGTGGAGGACACCGGTGCGATCGCCGACGCCGTGGAGGGGGCCGATATGGTGTTCATCACGGCCGGCATGGGCGGCGGCACGGGCACCGGCGCGAGCCCGGTGATCGCCCGGGTGGCCAAGGAGTGCGGGGCGCTCACCGTGGGCGTGGTCACCAAGCCCTTCGGGTTCGAGGGGAAGCGCCGGATGCGCCAGGCCCTGGAGGGGATCGAGGAACTCCGAAAGGAGGTGGACACCCTCATCACGATCCCCAACGACCGGCTCCTCGCCATCGCGGGGAAACAGGCCTCGTTCGTGGAGGCGTTCCGCATGGCCGACGACGTGCTCCGCCAGGCCGTCCAGGGCATCAGCGACCTCATCACCCGGGAGGGGCTGATCAACGTGGATTTCGCCGACGTGCGCACCGTGATGAGCGAAAAGGGCATGGCGCTGATGGGCACGGGCGTCCGAAGCGGCGAGAACCGGGCCGTCATGGCCGCCCAGGACGCCATCTCGAGCCCGCTCCTGGACAACGTGAGCATCGAGGGCGCCCGGGGGGTGCTGATCAACATCACCGGCCCGTCGGACCTGGGCCTGGCCGAGGTGGCCGAGGCCGCCTCCCTGATCCAGGAGGCCGCCCACGAGGACGCGAACATCATCTACGGCCAGGTGATCGACGACACCATGGAGGACCGGGTCCAGGTGACCGTGATCGCCACCGGGTTCGGCGAGGCCAAGGCCGAGCAGGCCCCGATCGACCTGGAGAGCGTGCGGGTGGCCAAGGCCGAAAAGGCCAAGCCCGTGGACTACGACCGGCCGGCCTTCCAGCGCCGCAAGGAGCCCTCGGCCCTGGCCGTGCGGGTGAGCCGGGTGGTCGGGAGCGACATCGAGGTGGACAGCGAGCTTGACATCCCGACCTTCTTGCGAAAGCAGGCCGACTGAGGGCCCGGAGATCGGCTCCCCCGGCCCCCTGCGCCATGGGTGAGCGGCAGGCGCTCCGGTCCCTCGAGCCGGTGGGGTCCGGCCGGGGGGAGGTGACCTGCGCGCTCGTGTTCCCCAACCGGCTGGCGCTCGCCGCCGCCAACCTGGGGTTCCAGACCCTCTACGCCTTCCTGAACCGGGAGGGGTGGGTGTGCCACCGGGCCGCGGCCGACCGCCCCCGGACCCTCGAGGCGGGCCGCGATCTTGCGGCCTACGAGGTGGTGGCCGCGAGCCTCTCCTTCGAGGGCGACTACCCGGCGTTTCTCGGGCTTCTCCGGGGCGCCGGGATCCCCCTGCGGTCCCGGGACCGCGGGTCCCCCCACCCCCTCGTCCTCGTCGGGGGCATCGCCCCCACCCTCAACC
>CAZUYO010000132.1:0-7922 GCA_964624725.1 uncultured Thermodesulfobacteriota bacterium | reverse complement strand
CCCTTCGCCTCCGGCAGATGCACCAGGAACGTGCTCCCGCGTCCGGGGCGGCTGCGGACCTCGATCCGGCCGCCGTGCACCTTGGCGATCCAGCGGCAGATCGCAAGCCCCAGGCCGCTTCCGCCCTGGGCCCGGGAGCGGTGCTTGTCCACGCGGTAGAACCGCTCGAAGATCTTTTCCTGGTGCTCCGGCGGAATCCCGATTCCGGTGTCCTTCACCGCGATCCGCACCCATCCCGGGCCGGAGCGGGCGTGGCTCAGGAAGATCTGCCCCCCTTCCGGCGTGTACTTGATGGCGTTGTCGAGGAGGTTCCACAGAAGTTGGCGCAGCCGCAGGGGGTCGGCCTCCACCCACACGGGTGGCCCGCCGGCCCAATGGAACGCCAACCCCTTGGCCTCGGCGAGCGCCGCCGCCCGGCCGGCCAGGTCCTCGAGCACCTCGTCCAGCGCGACCGGAACCCGTTCCACCGGCGCCTCCCCCAGGTCGCCCTTGGCCAGCAGGAGGAGGTCCTCCACGATCCGGCCCATGCGGTGGATCTCCTCGAGGCCCGAGGCGAGCACCCGCTGGTACTCCTCCGGGGAACGCGGGTGCCGGAGCGCCACCTCGGCCTCCCCCCGGAGCACGGTGAGCGGGGTGCGCAGTTCGTGGCTCGCGTCGGCGGTGAACTCCCGCACCCGCCGAAACGCGTCGCCCAGGCGCCGTAGGAGCCCGTTGATGCTGCGGGCGAGCTCCCGGACCTCCTCGGTGCCCTCGGCCTCGAGGACCCGGGCGCCCAGTTGGTCCGCGTCCACCTCCCGCACCGCGGCGATGAGCCCCTCCAGGGGCCGGAGGGCCCTGGCGGCGACCATCCAGCCCCCCCAGAGCACGAGGAAGAGGGAGACCGGGATCCCCACCCCGAGGGCCAGGAGCACCTCCCGGAGGGTCGTCATCACCGCCTCCAGGCTGGTGGCCACCTGCACGACGTTTCGCACCCGGCCCCGCACGACCACCGGGTAGGTGAGCACCCGCAGGGGCGCCCCGGGGTCGGGCACGGTTTCGTACACCATCTCCCCGTGGAGCGCCCGGTGAAGGGTTTCGCGGCTGACGGGCAGGTTTCGCAGGAGCAGGTTCTCGCTGCGGGCCCCCACCTTGCCCGACGGGTCGAGGACCTGGATGAACTGGCCGGCGGCCGGAACCCCGAAAAACTCCTCCAACAGCCGGGAGAAATTCGTGTACCCCGGCCGCAGGAAATTCCGCACGCTCGACTCGGCCACGACCTCGGCGAGCGCCAGGAGCTTCTGGTCGACGCCCCGGTAGAGGTTGCGCGCGAGGGCCGCGTAGAACCCCACCCCGAACAGGACGAGCACCGAGGCCAGGAGCCCGCCGTACCAAAGGGTGAGGCGTCCGCGGAGCGTACGGGGGGTCAAGGCTCCTCCCGCAGCACGTACCCCACCCCCCGCACCGTGTGGATGAGCTTGGGCTCGAAGCCCTGGTCCACCTTTTTGCGCAGGTAGTTTACGTACACGTCCACCACGTTGGTGTAGGAGTCGAAGGACTGGTCCCAGACGTGCTCGAGGATCATGGTGCGGGTGAGCACCCGGCCCGCGTTCCGCAGGAAGTACTCGAGAAGGGCGAACTCCTTGGCCGTGAGCTCGATGGGTTTGCCGGCCCGGGTCACCCGCCGGGCCGCCGGATCCAGCGTGAGGTCCGCCACCTGGAGCACGGGGGAGGTCTGGGGCGTCCCGCGCCGAAGCAGGGCCCGGATCCGGGCGAGGAGTTCGGCGAACGCGAACGGCTTGGTGAGGTAGTCGTCGGCCCCCAGATCGAGCCCCTTCACCTTGTCGCTCACCGAGTCCCGGGCCGTCAGCACCAGGATCGGCGTGGCGATCCCCTGGCCCCGGAGCTTCTGGATGAACCGAAACCCGTCGAGCCCCGGCAGCATCAGGTCGAGGACGATGAGGTCGTAGGGGTTGAGTTCGGCGAGCTCGAGCCCCTCCTCCCCGTCGCCCGCCACGTCGACGGCGTAGCGTTCCTCCTCGAGCCCCTTGCGGATGAAGGAGGCGACCTTGGCTTCGTCTTCCACCACCAGGATCCGCACCGTCCGTTCCTCCCAACGACGTCCGAGTTCGGTTGTCACGATCCTTTGCGAGGGTGCGGCCGGGGCCGGCGGGGGATGGGCGCCGGCCGATCCGCCCGCCTACCCGTGGCCGGCGGGCAAGGCCCCGCGCTCGGCGGAAGCCCCCCGGGAGGGGGCGAGGCGTCGTACCCCGGCCCACAGGAGCACCCCGACGGCCGCGCCGAGGGCGTCGGCCGCCCAGTCGAGCCAGCTCGGTTGCCGCCGGGGCACGAACCACTGATGGAGCTCGTCCGTCGCGCCGAACCCGACCGCCGCCAGGAATCCCCACAGGAGCCCCCGGCCTCCCCGGTGGCCCAGGGCCCGCGCCCAAAGGTATCCCATGGGAACGTACTCCAGGGTGTGGAGCACCTTGTCCCCGAGAACCCAAAGCAGGCGCGGCAGGGGAGGCCGCGAGGAGTGGGAAAGGGCGAACACCACCGCCATGTAGAGGACCGCGGGCCCGAAACGCCAGGCCGCGGACCGGATGGATCGTTTCATAGGATGCGTTCCGTCCGTGATGGAGCGCGCCCCCACCGCGCGCGGGTCCCCTTGCAGGGTACGCAGGCCCGTCCCTAAAATGCAACGTTTCGTCCCCGCAACCCGCCGGCCGTTCACGGGAGTTGCCGTGCCGAAGCACAAGGTGGCGCTGCCACCCGGAGCACTCGAAACCCTGCGATTCGCCTCGTACTCGGGGGTGTGGGTCGTGAGGGGAGGGGACCCGCCGAGCGGCGGAGAGGCCCCCCCGGGGCCGTCCGGGCGTCGCACCCTGGAGGAGGTGCGGCGGGAGCTGGGGGACTGTCGGCGGTGCCGGCTCTGGACCACCCGCACCCAGATCGTGTTCGGGGCGGGGAACCCCGGCGCCGAGCTCCTGTTCGTGGGCGAGGCCCCCGGGTTCCACGAGGACCTGAGGGGAGAGCCCTTCGTGGGCCGGGCGGGCCAGCTCCTCGACCGGATGATCCGGGCGATCGGGCTCGGGCGCCACGAGGTGTACATCGCGAACGTGCTCAAATGCAGGCCCCCGGACAACCGCGATCCCCTCGGGGACGAGGTGGAAACCTGCTTGCCGTTCCTGTGGGGGCAGATCGAGGCCGTTCGGCCCAGGGTGCTCTGCGCCCTCGGGGCCCACGCGGCGAGGGCGATCCTGGGGGAGTCGGGGTCGCTCTCCGCCCTGCGGGGAGGGGTGCGAAGCGCCGGCCCCTGGCCCGTGGTGGTGACCTACCACCCCGCGTTCCTCCTGCGGCAGCCCCGGTTCAAACGCCAGGCGTGGGAGGACCTCAAGCGGGTGCGGGCCCTGCTCGGGCGGCCGGTTTGACGACCGGCGTGCGGCCGGTTAGGGTTCCGGAAACCATGCGGTCACGGGAGTCCGGCGAGGAGGGTTTGGGATGGACTGGCAGGACGAGATGGGGGGGCCGAAAAGCCCGGGCGAGATCCTGGCGGAGCTGCGGGACCGGTACGGCCGGTGGTTCGGCGGGGGCCTGGCCGCCGGGATCGCGGCGTTGGTGCTCCTGGGATGGGCCGCCACCGGGTTCTACATCGTGAACCCGGACGAGGTGGGGGTGGTCAAGCGGTTCGGGCGGTACGCGTACATGGTGGGCCCAGGCCCCCACTGGCACCTGCCGTACCCGGTGGAAACGGTGCTCAAGCCCAAGGTGACCCAGGTGCGCCGGGTGGAGGTGGGGTTTCGCACGGTGACCGTGGGGCCCCCGGCGCGGTACCAGAAGGTGCCCGCCGAGGCGCTCATGCTCACGGGCGACGAGAACATCGTCTCCTGCGAGTTCATCGTGCAGTACCGGGTGCGCGACCCGGTGGAGTTTCTGTTCAACGTCCGGGACCCCGAGGGCGCGGTGCGGGACGCGGCCGAGGCCACCATGCGCGAGGTGGTGGGCCGCCACACGGTGGACGACGTGTTGACCGACGCGAAGGACAAGATCCAGCTCGAGGCCCAGGAGACCCTCCAGGCCATCCTGGACGCCTACAAGACCGGGGTGTCGATCGAGTACGTGAAGCTCCAGGACGTGTACCCGCCGGCCCAGGTGATCGACGCGTTCCGCGACGTGGCGAGCGCCCGGGAGGACCGGGAACGCCTCAAGAACGAGGCCGAGGCCTACGCCAACGACGTGCTCCCCAAGGCCCGGGGCGAGGCCAAGAAGCTCGTCAACGAGGCCCAGGCCTACCGGGAGTCGCAGATCCAGCGGGCCCAGGGGGATGCGGCCCGGTTCCTGGCGCTCCTCAAGGAGTACCGCCGGGCCCGGGACGTGACCCGCAAGCGCCTGTACCTGGACGCCATGCGGGACATCCTCTCCAACGCCAAGCTCGTGCTGGCGGAGCCCCAGAAGGGGGCCGGCGTCGTGCCGCTCCTGCCGCTGGGCTCCTGGAACACCGGGGAGAAGAACTAGATGGGACGCATCCTCCGCATCCTCGGCATCCTGTTCGTCCTGGGGGTTCTCGCCTGGGGCACGGTGCTGTTCACCGTGGACCAGACCCAGGTGGCCCTGGTGCTGCGCCTCGGGAAGCCGGTGGGGGGCCCCCGGGAGCCGGGGCTCCACGTGCGCATCCCCCTGGTGGAGAGCGTGGTCACCTATGACGCCCGGCAGCTGGAGTACGACGCCGAGGCCCGGGAGGTGATCACCCGGGACAAGAAAAACATCAAGGTGGACAACTACGCGCGGTGGCGCATCGTGGACCCCCTAAAGTTCTACCAGACCGTGCGGGACGAGCGGGGGGCCCAGGCGCGGCTCGACGACATCATCTACTCCCAGGTGCGCGAGCAGCTCGGGAAGTACACCCTGCTCGAGATCGTGGCGGAGCGCAGGTCGGAGATCATGGCCGAGGTCACCCGGCGCACCGAGGAGGCGGCCGCGGAGTTCGGCATCAAGGTGGTGGACGTGCGGATCAAACGGGCCGACCTGCCCCCGGCCAACGAGAAGGCCGTGTACGCTCGGATGCAGGCCGAGCGGACCCGCCAGGCCCACCAGTACCGGGCCGAGGGCGAGGAGAAGGCCCGGGAGATCCGGTCCCAGGCCGACAAGGAGAAGGCGATCATCCTGGCCAAGGCGTACCGGGAGGCCCAGGAGATCCGCGGACAGGGGGACGCCGAGGCCACCCGGATCTACGCCGAGGCCTTCGGCCAGGATCCCGAGTTCTACGATTTCATGCGAAGCCTCGAGATCTACCGGGAGGGCATCAAGAAGGGCGACGTGCTCCTCCTGTCGCCCACGAGCGAGCTGTTCCGCTACCTCGCGCCGGTGGGCCCGACGCCGTGAGGATCCGGGAGTTCTCGTACGAGCTTCCCCCCGAGCGCATCGCCCAGACCCCGGCCGAACCCCGCGACGCCTCCCGGCTTCTCGTGCTCCGGGGGGCCGAGGGGTGGGAGGACGCGCGGTTCCGGGATCTTCCCCGGTACCTTGAGCCGGGGGATCTCCTGGTCGTGAACGACACCCGGGTGTTGCCGGCGAGGCTCCGGGGCCGGAAGCCCACGGGGGGGAAGGCCGAGGTCCTCCTGCTGACCCGGCTCGGGGAGGATCGGTGGGAGGCCCTGGTGCGGGCGGCGAAACCGGCCCGGGAGGGCGCCTCCATCGCCGTGGCCGACGGGCGGGTGGAGGTGGAGGAGGCCTTGGGGGAAGGGCGGTTTCGGGTGCGGATCTGGGCCCCGGAGCCGGTGGAGGGGTGGCTCGAACGGGTCGGCCAGATGCCGCTGCCGCCCTACATCCGGCGGGGCGCCCCCGATCCCCGGGACCGGACCTGGTACCAGACGGTCTTCTCCCGCCCGGAGCGGGCGGGTTCGGCCGCCGCGCCCACGGCCGGGCTGCATTTCACCCCCCGGGTTCTGGACGCCCTGGAACGAAAGGGGGTGAGAATCGCGCGGCTCACCCTGCACGTGGGCCTGGGCACGTTCCTTCCGGTGCGGGCCGAGCGGCTCGACGACCACCGGATGCACGCGGAGTGGTTCGAGGTGCCGCCCGAGACCGCGGCGGCGGTCAACGCGGCGCGGGACAAGGGGGGGAGGGTCGTCGCCGTGGGCACCACGGTGACCCGGGTGCTGGAGCACGCGGGACGCCACGGTCGCGTGGAACCGGGATCGGGCTGGACGGACCTCTTCATCCGGCCGGGGCACCGGTTCCGGGTGGTTTCCGGCCTGCTGACCAACTTCCACCTGCCCGAGTCGACCCTGCTCGTTTTGGTGTGCGCCTTCGGCGGCACCGAACGGGTGCTCGCCGCCTACCGCCACGCCGTGGAGGCCGGGTATCGGTTCTACTCCTACGGCGACGCCATGCTCCTCCTGCCCGGGGAATAGGCCCGCCCCCTGCCCCCGGGATCGGCGTTCACGCCTTTTGTCAGTACCGCGCCCGGGCGAGCGGCAGGACGACCTCGCCGGCCCCCCGGCCCGGAAGGTCCCAGGCCACCCGCACCACGATCCGCCGAAGATCCGAACCGTCCCCCGGCAGGGTGGGCGCGGAGGCGAAATCCCACTCCCGGGTGAGCCCGGCCCCCGGGGCGTCCGCCCCCGGGACCGCGGACCCCAGTTCCTCGAACGGAACGGCCCGGAGTTCCTCCACCTTCTCCCGGGCGAGCGCCAGGGCCTCGGTGCGCACCCCGGCCGCGTCGACGGCCCTCAGGTTGGCGACGGCCAGGGGCAGAAGGGCCGCGACGCCCAGGGCAAAGAGGGCGATCGCCACGAGGATCTCGACCAGGGTGTACCCGCGAAGGGTCATTCCCACTCCCCCGTGGAGGGATTCCACGCGTATCCGCGCACCCGCCCGGTGGTGGCGAGCACGGCGACCTTGCGCTCGATCCCGTCGTGGCCCACGGCCCGGAGGTAGACGCTCCCCCCGTTGGCCGTGCCCCGGGGACGGAACACGGCCGTGTCGTCCGCAAACGTCACCGGATCCGCCGCGATTCGCGACCCGATGACCACGTTCCGATAGGTCTCCCCCAGGGAGACGCTCCGCTCCACCGGGTCGCCGGCCGTGGGGCCGGGCGCCCCGTCGGCCTCCCGGACGACCTGGTAGGAGCTCGCCCCGGGGTCGAACCGCACGTACGTCGGAACACCCCGTTCCACCGCCAGGGCTCGGGCGGCGCGCAGATCCGCCAGCACCTGCCGGGCGGCGGCCGAAGCCCGCCGGGCCGGAAGGGTCGAGAGGAAGTAGGGGATCGCCACCCCCCCGACGAGCGCCAGGATCGCCAGGGCCAGCACCAGCTCGAGAAGGGTGACCCCCCCTTCGGGCTTTAGCCGTAAGCGGCCTTCTTCCGGAGGGCCTTCCGCCACCCCTCCGCGTAAAACCGCCGCTCCCGGTCGAGGGCCCACCTTTTGAGGGCCTCGAAGTGGCCCTTCACGTCGCCGGCGTACTGCTCCTCGATCTTTCGGCGCTCCCGCACCCGCTGGACGTTGTCCTCGGGGCTGAACCCGACCCAGGTCACGAAATCCCCGTCGAACACCTTCTCCGCGGTGACCTCGTCCGGGGTCATGTTCATCCGGGGGGCGTAGGCCCGGAGCACATCGGGGTCGAGCTCGAGGATCCAGCCGTTGTCCTCCACCATGGTGACCGGGTCGGGGTCCACCGTGGCGGAGCACTGGGGGCAGTACACGGCTTTCACCGAGGCCTCGTCGAGCACCATCTGGCCGAAAAAGAGTTCCGCGGTGCGCTGCCCGCAGACGCAGGGTTTCCGGTAGCTCTGGCACATGGTCGCTTCTCTCCTGAGATGGGATGGGTCCTGTCCAAACTATAACCAAATGGCTCCACATTGACAACCCGCCCCTTGGCCCGGGGGTCCGGAGCCGTTACCCTACCGCAACTCCCGTGGTTGTCCAGGAGCCGGTGGCCGGAAG
>CAZUYO010000131.1:0-7953 GCA_964624725.1 uncultured Thermodesulfobacteriota bacterium | reverse complement strand
GCGCGCGTTATAACAGGCGGCGCCCGCGGGTGTCAAGCGCGTTGTGCGCCCTACTGGAGCGCCCGGGGGCCTTCGTCCCCCACGGCCGGCCGGGGAGCCGGCGGCAGCCCCAGGATCTCCTCCACCGTGCGCACCCGGCCGGCCGGCCCGGAGAGGATGGCCTGGGGTTCGGCCGTCTCCAGGGCCCGCTCCAGCACCTGGTCCATGTGATCCACGTACTCGAGCCGCAGGTCGGCGAGCACGTTGCGGGGCAGATCCAGGTCGGCCACGTCCTTTTCGTTGTCGCGGGGCAGGAGCACCGTGGTGAGATGGCCCCGGTGGGCCGCCAGCAGCTTCTCCTTGATCCCGCCGATGGCCAGCACCTTGCCCCGGAGCGTGATCTCGCCGGTCATGGCCACGTCGCGCCGCACCGGGATGCCGGTGAGGGCCGAGGTGAGCGCCGTGGCCATGGTGATGCCGGCCGAGGGGCCGTCTTTGGGGATCGCGCCCTCGGGCACGTGGATGTGGATGTCGAGCTTCTGGTAGAAGTCCCGCTCCACCCCGAGTTTGAGCGCCCGGCTCCGCACATAGGTCACGGCGGCCCGGGCCGACTCCATCATCACGTCCCCGAGCTTCCCGGTGATCGTGAGGTTCCCCTTGCCGGGCACCAGGGCCACCTCGATCCCCAGGAGTTCGCCGCCGGTCTCGGTCCAGGCGAGCCCCGTGGCGAACCCCACCTCGCTCTTCTCCTCCTTGACCCCGTACTTGTACTTGGGGGCGCCCAGGTACCGGTGCACCACCGACGGGGTGATGCGGTGGGCCTTGGGCTGCCGGCCCTCGGTCACCACGGCCTTGGCCACCCGGCGGCAGATCTTGGCGATCATCCGCTCCAGGTTCCGGACCCCGGCCTCCCGGGTGTAGCGGCGGATGATCTCCAGGAGCGCCGCATCCGTGAACCGGATCCGGTCGGGGGAGAGCCCGTTGGCCTCGATCTGCTTGGGCACCAGGTGGCGCTTGGCGATCTCGAGCTTCTCGAGCTCGGTGTACCCGGCGATCCGGATCACCTCCATCCGGTCGCGCAGGGGCTCCGGGATGTTGGGCAGGTAGTTGGCCGTGGTGATGAAAAGCACCCGGCTCAGGTCGTAGTCGAGATCGAGGTAGTGGTCGTTGAAGGTGTCGTTCTGCTCGGGGTCGAGCACCTCCAGGAGCGCCGAGGCCGGATCCCCCCGGAAGTCCATGCTCATCTTGTCCACCTCGTCGAGCAGGAACACGGGGTTGGAGCTGCCGGCCTTCCGGAGGCTCTGGAGGATCTTGCCCGGCATGGAGCCGATGTAGGTGCGGCGGTGGCCCCGGATCTGGGCCTCGTCCCGCACCCCGCCGAGGCTCAGCCGCACGAACTTCCGGCCCACGGCCCGGGCGATCGACCGGGCGAGGCTCGTCTTCCCGACCCCCGGCGGCCCCACGAAGCACAGGATGGGGGACTTGGTGGTGCCCACGAGCTTCAGCACCGCCAGGTACTCGAGGATCCGCTCCTTGACCTCCTTGAGCCCGTAGTGGTCCTCGTCGAGGATCTTCTGGGCCTCGGGGATCTCCACCTTGTCCTGGGTCAGCTCGTTCCAGGGCAGCTCGAGGATCCAGTCGATGTAGGTGCGCACCACCGTGGCCTCGGCCGAAAGGGGCGACATCATCCGGAGCCGCTGGAGCTCCTTGCGCGCCTTCTCCTTGGCCTCGTCGGGCATGTCCTTTTCTTCGATCTTCTTGGCGAGCTCCCGGATCTCGGCCTGGGCGTCCTCGCCCTCGCCGAGCTCCTTCTGGATCGCCTTCATCTGCTCGTTGAGGTAGTACTCCTTCTGGGTGCGCTCCATCTGCTTTTTGACCCGGCGCTTGATGCGCTGCTCGAGCTCCAGCACCTCGGTCTCGGCGCGCATCATCTCGTAGAGGCGCTCGAGCCGCCGGATCGGGTCGAGGGTCTCCAGCAGTTCCTGCTTGTCCGCGGTCTTGAGGGTCAGGTGGGAGGCGATCGTGTCGGCGAGCCGGCCCGGCTCCTCGATCGTCTCGGCCGAGCCCACGAGCTCGGAGGGCAGTTTGCGGTTGAGCTTCACGTACTCGCCGAACCCCTCGACCACGGTGCGCATCAGCGCCCGGCCCTCGCTGGAGGCGAGTTCGGGCTCCTGAATCTCCTCCACCTGGGCGAGAAAATAGCGGTCCGAGGCCAGAAACCCCCGGATCCGGGCCCGGCGCTTGCCCTCCACCAGCACCTTCACCGTGCCGTCGGGGAGCTTCAGCAGCTGGATGATGGCCCCGATCGTGCCCACCTCGTGGATGTCGTTGGGCGAGGGGTCGTTGATCTTGGCCTCTTTCTGGGCCGCGAGCAGGATGTCCCGGTCGCCGGCCATGGCCTCCTCGAGGGCGGCGATGGACTTCTCCCGGCCGACGAACAGGGGGATGACCATATGGGGGAACACGACCACGTCCCTGAGCGGGATGAGCGGCAGGGAGCGGCCACGGGCGAACCAGCGGGTTGTCATGGGCGTTTGTCGATCCTCAGGCCGTGCCGACCCGGCCGGCCTCGTCCTCTTCGTAGCAGAAGATGGGGCGTTCCTTGCGGGTGATGACGTCCTCGTTCACGATGACCTCGCGCACGTTCTTGAGGCTCGGCACCTCGTACATCACGTCGAGCATCACCGATTCGAGGATCGCCCGGAGCCCCCGGGCCCCGGTGTTGCGGCGCATGGCCTCGGCCGCGATGGCCCGGAGGGCCCCGTCGGTGAAGGTGAGCTCCACCCCCTCGAGCTCCAGGAGCTTCTGGTACTGCTTCACCAGGGCGTTTTTCGGTTCGGTGAGGATCCGCACGAGGGCGTCCTCGTCGAGCTCGTGGAGCGCCGCGTGGATCGGGATCCGGCCCACGAACTCGGGGATCAGCCCGAACTTCACCAGGTCCTGGGGCTCCACCAGGTCGAGCATGCCCGCCTTGCGCTTCTCGTCCCGGCTGGCCACCTGCGCCCCGAACCCGATGGACTTCTTGCCGATGCGCTGCTCCACGATGTCCTCGAGCCCCACGAACGCCCCGCCGCAGATGAACAGGATGTTGCGGGTGTCCACCTTGATGTAGTCCTGCTGGGGGTGCTTGCGGCCGCCCTTGGGCGGCACGCTCGCCACCGTGCCCTCGAGGATCTTCAGCAGCGCCTGCTGCACCCCCTCGCCGCTCACGTCCCGGGTGATGCTGGGCCCCTCGGACTTCTTGGCGATCTTGTCGATCTCGTCGATGTAGACGATGCCCTTGGAGGCCTTGTCCACGTCGTAGTCGGCGTTTTGCAGCAGGTTCAGGATGATGTTCTCCACGTCCTCGCCCACGTAGCCGGCCTCGGTCAGGCTCGTGGCGTCGGCCATGGCAAAGGGCACCCGGAGCATCCGGGCGAGGCTCTGGGCCAGCAGGGTCTTGCCGCACCCCGTGGGCCCCATGAGCAGGATGTTGGACTTTTCCAGTTCCACGTCGTCCCGGTTTCGGGGCGGCGTGTGGATCCGCTTGTAGTGGTTGTACACCGCCACCGACAGGATCTTCTTGGCCGACTCCTGGCCGATCACGTACTCGTCCAGGAACGCCTTGATCTCGGCCGGGGACGGGAGCCCCTCGGCGAGCCCCTCGGGCACCGAGGTCTCCTCGGCGATGATGTCGTTACACAGGGTGATGCATTCGTCGCAGATGTACGCCGACGGCCCGGCGATGAGCTTGCGGACCTCGTCCTGCCCCTTGCCGCAGAAGGAGCAGTACAGCCCCGAGCCTTTACCTTTCCTGGGGTTCACGTCGTGCCTTCTCCCGGGCGAGACGGGTCGCCCTTACGTGTCGGGTCGCCGTTCGATGACCTTGTCGATGATACCATACTCAAGGGCCTGGCGACCGTCCATGAAGAAATCCCGATCGGTGTCCCGGGCCACGGTCTCGATGTCCTTGCCGGTGTGGTGCGAGAGGATCCGGTTGAGCTCCTCGCGCAGCCGCAGGATCTCCCGGGCGTGGATCTCGATGTCCGTCGCCTGGCCCTGGAACCCCCCCATCGGCTGGTGGATCATGATGCGGGAATGGGGCAGGGCCCAGCGCTTGCCCGGCGCCCCGGCCGCCAGCAGGAGCGCCCCCATGCTGGCGGCCTGGCCGAGGCACAGGGTACACACGTCGGGACGAACGTACTGCATGGTGTCGTAGATGGCAAGGCCGGCCGTCACGAGCCCCCCGGGGCTGTTGATGTAGAGGTAGATGTCGGCCTTGGGGTCCTCGGATTCGAGAAAGAGGAGCTGGGCGATCACCAGGTTCGCCACGTTGTCGTCCACGGGCGAGCCCAGGAACACGATGCGGTCCTTGAGGAGCCGGGAGTAGATGTCGTAGGCCCGCTCCCCCCGGCCCGAGCGCTCCACCACGAACGGGATCAGGTTACTCATCGCCGGCCTCCCCCTGGCCCTCCAGTTCCTCGGGGTCCACCTCTTCCACGGTGCACCCCTCGACCACCTTCTCGATCACCCGCTGCTCCAGCAGGTAGTTGCGAAGCCCCTCGAGGCGGCCGCCCTGCTCGAAGAAGCTCTTCACGAGCGACACGGGCCGGCCGTCGGCCTGGGCGATCTCCTCGATCCGGGCGTCCACGTCGGCCTCGGTGATCTCGATGCCCTCGGCCCGGGCGATCGCCCCCACCAAGTACGCCCACCGCACCGTGCGCTCGGCCGCCGCCCGCTGGCTTTCGCGGAACTGCCCCTCGTCGATCCCGATCTGGGCGAGGTCGAGCCCGCGCCGGGCCAGGTCCTCCTTGATCCGGGCCACCGAGTATTCCAGCTGCTCCTGAACCTGGCTCGGGGGCACCTCGAAGGGGTTCGCGTCCAGGAGCGCGTCGATCAGCCGGTCCCGGAACCGGTTCTCGGCGGCCTTCTCCTTCTCGGCCCGGATCTGGTCCCGGATCGTGTCGCGCAGCTCCTCGAGCCCCTCCACCTCGGCCACGTCTTTCGCGAACTCGTCGTCGAGCTCGGGCACCGCGCGGACCTTCACCTCCTTGACCGTCACCTGGAACTGGGCGGTCTTCCCGGCGATCTCCCCGTTGGGGTAGTCCTCGGGGAAGGTGATCTCCACGGTGCGCTCTTCGCCGGCCTTGGCCCCCTTGAGCTGCTCCTCGAACCCCTCCACCAGGGTGCCCGTCCCGAGGATCACGGAGCGGTCCTCCCCGCTCCCGCCCTCCAGGGGCTCGCCGTCCACCGTGCCCGCGAAGTCCATCACGACCATGTCGCCCTCGGCCGCCTCATGGCCCTCGGCCGCCGGCTCGAAGGTGGCACGGGACTGGCGAAGCCGCTCCAGCTGCTCGTCCACCTCGGCCTCGTCCACCTCGACCCGCTCCTTCTTGAGGGTGAGCCCCGTGTACGTCCGGGCCTCCACCTCGGGGCGGACCTCGATCACCGCGGTGTAGGCCAGGGCGCCCTCCTCCGGCATGGACTGGATCTGGATGTCGGCGTCGGACACCGGGACGAGGTTCTCCGAAAGCACCGCCTCCCGGTACGACTCCTCGATCAGGCGGCCGAGCACGTCGGCCCGGACCCGGTCGCCGTAGTGGCGGCGGATCAGGCTGAGGGGCGCCTTGCCCTTGCGGAACCCGGGCAGGGTGACCGACCGGCGCAGGTCCCGGAGGGCGGCCTCTTCCTCCTGGGCCACCCGCTCGGCCGGGATCTCCACCGAAAGCTTCTTTTTCACGGGGCTGATGGATTCGACCTCGGTTTTCATCGTGTTCTCCTTCGGCGGCACACGCGGACCGGGTTCCCCTCGGGGCCTCCGGCCTCGCTTCGACAACTCTACTAGGGATCAGGGGGCGACGAAACGGGAAGTCAAGGAAATGGTGCGAGAGGGGGGACTCGAACCCCCACGGCCGGGCCGCTGGATCCTAAGTCCAGTGCGTCTACCAGTTCCGCCACTCTCGCTTGGATTCGCGCTGAAGGTCCCGTGTACGCGGAGTGTGGGCCTTTTGGTCGACGGCCGCAAGTGTGCCACGCGGTGCCCGCACCCGCGAAAAGGCGGGAGGGACATGGCAAACGGCGCCGCCCCGGGGGGCGGCGCCCGTTGGTTGTCGGATGGTGAGCCGTCAGGGACTCGAACCCCGAACCCGCTGATTAAGAGTCAGCTGCTCTACCAGTTGAGCTAACGGCCCACGGCTTGGAAGCGCGAACGGTACCGAACCCCCGGGGGGGTTGTCAAGGCCTCCGCCCCCAAGAAAATGCTCCCGGGCCGGATCCGGCGCCCTCCGGTTGGTTGCCCGCCCGGTGCCCCGGGCGTAAAGTGCCGGGCGTGTCCGTCCGATCGGAAGGCGTACCGAAGGGACGCGGGCGGGAGCGGAGCCCGGCGACCGAGGACCCGAAATCCGTACCGAGGAGGGATCCGATGCAGCGGCGGCGGCGAACCAGGGTGGCGGCCGGCAAGGAGGCCACGGTGGAGTGGGGGGGCCAGAGCCTCCACGGGGCGTTGCGGGACCTGAGCCTCAAGGGGGCGTACGTGGCGGCGGCGCCCGGCCCGCGGCCCGAGGCGGGGCAGGGCGTGACCTGCCGGATCCACCTGGAGCCCGGGGCGGCGGAGCTCGACCTCGTGTTGGCCGCGCGGGCGGTGCGGGTGGAGGAGGGGGGGGTGGCCCTGGATTTCGTGGAGGTGCCCGCCGAGTCGTTCCCCCACCTTCTGCGGCTCGTCCAGTACAACGCCCCCGACCCCGACGAGATCGAGGCCGAGATCCTGGAGCCCGCGTTCCGGCGGGGCGAGGGGGACTGACGCCGTGTCGCCCGGGGACACCCCGCAAGACGCCATGGGGCTCGAGCTCGCCGAGCAGCCCGGGGTGTGGGGGGCGCTCCTGGGCCGGTTCGGGGAGGCCCGAGCCGCCGTGGCCGGGGCGCTGGGGGGCGAGCCGCCCGAACGGGTGGTGGTGGCCGGGTGCGGCGACTGCCACGCCGCGGCCGAGTGGGCCGAGTGGCTCTGGGAGCCCCACCTGGGGGTGCCGGTGCGGGGCCTGGCGGCCATGGAGTTGAGCCGGGCCCGGGCGCACCTCCTCGGGCCGGGGACGCTCTTGGTGGCCCTCAGCGTGTCGGGCAAGACCCCCCGGGTCCTCGAGGCCGTGGCCTGCGCCAGGGCCCGGGGGGCCCGGACCCTGGCCCTCACCGACCACCCCGGCTCCCCCCTGGCCCGGGAGGCCGACGGGGTGCTGTGCCTGGGCACCGCCCCGGCCGAGGCCCTGGACCGCACCGACTACCGCGACCCGGGGGCCGCGGCCTACTCCGGGTACCACCGGGCCGTTCCCCAGACCAAGACCTTCGGGGCCATGCAGCTCGGGCTCGCCGCCGTGGGCGAGGCCCTGGCCGGAAGACCCCTGGGCGCCTGGGGGGCGCTGCCGGGCGCGGCCGGGCCGGCGGGCCGGGCGGCGGCCGCCGCCGGGGCGCGGGCCGCGGAGCGGGCCCGGCCGGGGTGCCGGATCGGCCTGGCCGGCACCGGCCCCGGGTGGCCGGCGGCCCGGTTCGGGGCCTACAAGCTCTTGGAACTCGTGATCCCCGCGGCGGCCTACGAAACCGAGGAGTTCTGCCACACCGGGTACCTGGTGACCGGGCCGGGGGACCTGGTGCTCTTCCTCGTCCACGACGAACCCGCCTTCGAGCGGGTGGGGGAGATCGAGGCCGTGGTGGCCGGGGAGATCGGGGCCACGGTCCAGGCCCTTTGCACCTGGACCCCCGAGGGGCCTCCCCCGGCCTGGGCGGTTCCCCTGCCGGCGGTGCCGCCCGAGGTGGGGGGGATCCTGCTGCCGTTCGCCGCGGCCCACTGGGTCCGGGCCCTCGCCCGGGCCTGGGGCGTCAACACCGACCGGTTCCGGGCCGGGGTGGACGAGGAGCGCTACGTGTCGGGCTCCACCCGGATGATCCGCCGGTCGCGCATCCGCGTCCTGGCGTAAACCACCACGGAGGACACGGAGAACACGGAGG
>CAZUYO010000130.1:0-8010 GCA_964624725.1 uncultured Thermodesulfobacteriota bacterium | reverse complement strand
GACCGACGTGAAGACCGAGGTGATGGCCGGCATCACCACCTTCCTCACGGCGGCCTACATCGTGTTCGTGAACCCGGCGATCCTGTCGAACACCGGCATGGACAAGGCGGCGCTCATCACGGTGACCTGCCTCGTGGCCGGGCTCTCCACCTGGCTCATGGGGCTTTGGGCCAACGCGCCGTTCATGATGGCGCCGGGCATGGGGCTCAACGCCTACTTCGCCTTCAGCCTGTGCCTCGGGCAGAACGTCCCGTGGCAGACGGCGCTCGGGGTGGTGTTCCTGTCGGGTGTGTTCTTTTTGCTCCTCACCTGGGTGGGCATTCGGGAGCGGATCATCGAGAGCATCCCGGCGAATCTCCGGCTCGCGGCCAGCGTGGGAATCGGGCTTTTCATCACGTTCATCGGGATGCAAAACCTAAAGCTCATTGTGAAAAACGACGCCGTGCTCGTGGGGCTCGGGGAACTCACCCCCTCGGTCCTCCTCGGGCTCGGCGGCCTGGTGCTCATGGCGGTTCTCGAATCCCGGCGGGTCAAGGGCTCGATCCTGATCGGCATCCTGGCCACGGCCGTGGCCGGGTTCGTGCTCGGCATCGCCGACCCGCCCTCGGCCCTGGTGGCCACGCCCGCCTCCCCCGCTCCGGTGGCCTTCCACCTGGACATCGCGGCGGCCGTGAAGCCCGCCCTCTGGGCCGCCATCTTCTCCTTCATGTTCGTGGACCTCTTCGACAGCCTCGGCACCATGCTCGCCGTGTCCTACGAGGCCGGCCGGGTCACCGAGGACGGGAAGATCCCCGGGATCGGCCGGATGCTCTCGGCCGACGCGATCGCCACGGTGTTCGGGGCGGTGCTCGGCACGTCCACCACCACCACCTACATCGAGTCGGCCGCCGGGGTGGCCGAGGGCGGCCGCACCGGGCTCACCGCCATGGTGACCGGCGCGCTCTTTCTGCTGGCCCTCTTTTTCAGCCCGCTCATCGGCGCCGTGCCGTCCTTCGCCACGGCCCCCGCGCTCATCATGGTGGGGCTGTTCATGATCCGGGGCATCCACCGGATCGACTTCCAGCGGTTCGACGAGGCGCTGCCGGCGTTTCTCACGATCATCCTGATGCCGCTTACCTACTCCATCGCCACCGGGCTCCTGTTCGGGTTCCTCTCCTACGTGGTGATGAAGATCCTGACCGGCCGGATCCGGGAACTCAACCCCGTGCTCGTGGGCATCGCGGTGCTCTCGCTCATCGATCTCCTGGTCTGATGCAGCGGTTCGACCTCCTGGAGAAGAAGATCCTCCGCAAGGCCGGCCAGGCCATCGCGGAGTTCGGGATGATCGAGGAGGGCGACCGGGTGTTGGTGGCCCTGTCGGGCGGCAAGGACTCCTGGACCCTCCTGCACGTGCTGGAAACCCTGCGACGCCGGGCCCCTGTGCCCTTCGAGGTCCACGCGGTCACGGTACACCCGGGGTTCCCCGGGTTTCGCACCGAGCCCATCGAGCGCTACTGCCGCGAGCAGGGATTTCGCCACTGGGTGGAGCCCTCCCGGATCTACGAGATCGTCGAGGCGAAACGCCACCCGGGCACGAGCTACTGCGCCTTTTGCTCGCGGCTCCGGCGCGGCGTGCTCTACGGGATCGGCCGGCGGGAGGGCTACACGAAGATCGCCCTCGGCCACCACGCCGACGATCTCATTGAGACCCTGCTCCTGAGCCAGTTCTTCACCGGGGAGATCAAGAGCATGCCCCCCCGGCTCACCGCCGAGGACGGGGTCAACGTGGTCATCCGGCCCCTGTGCCGGGTGTTCGAGGAGGACATCCGGGCCTACGCCCTGGCCCGGGAGTTTCCGGTGGTGTGCTGCGGATGCCCGGTGTGCGGGGTGGAGGACCAGAAGCGCAAACGGGTCAAGGCGCTCCTTCGTGAGCTCGAGGCCGAGCACCCCGGCATCAAGGCCAGCATGCTCTCGAGCCTGGGACGGGTCCGCCGGGGGTATCTTCTGGAGGCCGCCGGCCCGTGAACGGCTGGGGGGTGTTCCTCGCGGCCCACGCGGCGGTTTCGCTCCCCTGCGCCGCCCACCTGGTGCTTCGGCGCCGGGACCCGGTGGCGACCCTCGCCTGGCTCCAGGCCGTGCTGCTCCTGCCCGGGTTGGGCGCCTTCCTCTACCTCCTCTTCGGTGCCGACCGGATCGAACGCCGCTGGCGCCGGCGCCGCCGGAAGGCGGGCGAGATCCTCCCGGACGACCGGCCGATCGAGCCCCACCTGGTGCACGCCCCGCCCCCCGATCTGCCCCTGGGGGCGGCCGACACCCTTCGGGTGGCCATCGCCTCGTCCCACGTGCTCCCCACCGGCGGGAACGCCCTCCGGGTGTTCGACCGGGTGGCCGAACTCTACGACGATCTCCACCAGGCGATCTCGCGGGCCGAGCGGTGCGTGCACCTGGAGTACTACCTCTGGCAGCCCGACGAGACGGGCCTCGCGTTCCTGGACCTCCTCGCCCGGAAGGCCGCCCAGGGGGTGGAGGTGCGGCTCCTTCTGGACGCGGTGGGGTCCCGGAAGCTCGCGGCGCCCCTTCTGGAACCCCTGACCGCCGCCGGCGGACGGGTGGGGTGGTTCCTGCCCCTGCGGGGCCTCGGCCGGGGCGGCGCCCTCCATCTTCGCAACCACCGGAAGATCGCGGTGGTCGACGGCCGGGTGGCCTACACCGGGGGGGTGAACATCGGCGACGAGTACCGGGGCCGGTGGGCCCGAAAGCCCCCCTGGCGCGACACCCATCTTCGGGTGGAGGGGCCGGCCGTCCACCAACTGCACCACGTGTTCGCCGAGGACTGGCACTTCGCCACGGGCGAGGACGTGGTGGCCCCCGAGCGGTTCCCGCCCCAGCGGGCGGCCGGTTCGGCCACGGTGCAGGTGGTGGCGAGCGGGCCCGACGACCCGGCCCGGGCGATCCACGCGACCTTGTTCCACGCCATCGTCTCGGCGCGCCGGCGGGTCTGGATCGAGACCCCGTACTTCGTGCCCGACGCACCCATCCTGACCGCGCTGGCCACGGCGGCCCGCCGGGGGGTGGACGTGGAGATCCTGGTGCCCCAGCGCACCGACCACCCCCTGGTGGACCGGGCCGGGGAGAGCTTCCTGGCCGACCTCCTCGACGCCGGGGTCCGGGTGTTCCGCTACGAGCCGGGCATGCTCCACTCGAAGCTGGTGGTGGTGGACGGCCGGTGGGGCATGCTGGGCTCGGCCAACATGGACATCCGGTCGTTCCGGCTCAACTTCGAGGTGAACCTCCTCGTGCTCTCCCCGGACCTCGCGGCCCAGATCGAGGCGGTGTATCTTGCGGACCGGCGCATGGCCACCCGGTTCACCGCGAACCACGTGGCCTCGGCCGCCTGGCCCCACCGGGTGGTGACGGCCGCCTGCCGACTCCTGTCGCCGGTGCTGTAGACGGAACCGCGGCTCGGGGGCGGCCCCGAATCGGCGCAGAAATTCCCCCGGGGCCGATCAATTTTCACCTCGAAGGTCCCGGGGGGCCCCGCCCCCCCTTGAACGGCGTCGCCCGCTCGGGGTCCACGGCGAGGCCGTCGGCCGGAAGACCGACGACCGGAGACCGCCGACCGCCTCGTCGGTAAAGAACTTGCATGCAGCACCCCCGACCAGGGGTATCTCGTTCACGATCCAAACCGGGAGGATGACATGAGGCCGTATTTCGAGAGGATGCCCGAGTTCGGTCAGCCCCTTTCCGAGCGCCAACTGAAGGCCTCGGAGGAGAGCGTCCAGGAGATCCGCAAGGTCGAGGCCGAGCTCGCCCAGGAGGTCGAGCGGGTCAAAAACGCCGGCATTCCCCAGAAGAAGGTGAACGACCGGGGCCAGCTCACGGTGTGGCAGCGGATCGAGTACCTCGTGGATCCCGGCACCTGGTGCCCCCTCCACACCCTGTACGATCCCAAGCAGAACCAGGAGGGCACCACCGGCGTGGTGGACGGGCTCGCGAAGATCTCCGGCAAGTGGGCCGTGGTGATCGGGTTCGACAACAAGGTGCTGGCCGGCGCCTGGATCCCGGGCCAGTCGGAGAACATCCTCCGGGTCACCGACATGGCCAAGCGGCTCAATGTGCCCCTCGTGTGGCTGGTGAACTGTAGCGGCGTCAAACTCAACGAGCAGCACCTGGTGTACCCCGACCGCCGCGGCGGCGGCACCACGTTCTTCCGCCACGCCGAACTCCAGAAGCTGGGCGTCCCGGTGCTCGCGGCCGTGTACGGCACGAACCCCGCCGGCGGGGGCTACCAGGCGATCAGCCCCACCCTCATCGTGGCCCACAAGGACGCCAACATGGCCGTGGGCGGGGGCGGGATCGTGAGCGGCATGAGCCCCAAGGGCTACTTCGACGAGGAGGGGTGCGAGGCCCTCATCGAAGCCACCCGGAAGTTCAAGGCCGTGCCCCCGGGCCGGGTCGAGATCCACCACGACGCCACCGGGTTCTTCCGGTACGTGGCCGACACCGAGTACGCGGTGCTCGACATCATCAAGGAACACATGCGGGAGATGCCGGCCTACGCGCCCCGGTTCTTCCGCGTGGCCGAGCCGGCGCCGCCCAAGTTCTCGCCCGAGGAGATCGAGCGGATCATCCCGTTCAACCAGAAGCGCACCTACAGCTTCGACGAGGTGCTCGCCCGGCTCGTAGACGGCAGCGAGCACATGGAGTTCCGGCCCGACTACGGCCCCGAGGTGTACTGCGGGCTCGTCAAGGTGGACGGGTTCCTGTGCGGGGTGATCGGCAACCGCCAGGGGTTCTTGCCGCCGGGGTACCCGGAGTACGCCGACTACCCCGGCATCGGCGGCAAGCTCTACCGCCAGGGGCTCATCAAGATGAACGAGTTCGTGACCCTGTGCGGCCGCGACCGGGTGCCGATCATCTGGTTCCAGGACACCACGGGCATCGACGTGGGCGACCTGGCGGAGAAGGCCGAACTCCTGGGCCTGGGGCAGTCGCTCATCTACTCCATCGAGCAGACCGACGTGCCCATGATGCTCGTGGTGCTCCGGAAGGGCACGGCCGCGGCCCACTACATCATGGGCGGCCCCACGGCCAACAACCACAACGTGTTCACCCTGGGCACCCCCACCACCGAGATCTACGTGATGCACGGGGAGACCGCGGCCGCGGCCACCTACGCCCGCCGGCTCGTCAAGGAGCGGGACGCCGGAAAGCCGATCCAGCCCGTCATCGAGAAGATGAACCAACTCGTCCAGGACTACTACGAGAAATCCCGGCCGATCTACTGCGCCAAGATGGGGTTCGTGGACGAGGTGGTGCGGTTCGCGGACATCCGGCGGTACATGGTGGCCTTCGCCGGGGCGGCCTACCAGCACCCGAAGACGATCTGCGCCCACCACCAGATGATCACCCCGCGGATCATCAAGGGGTGAGGGACGGCTGGGAAGCTAGGAAGCTGGGAAGCTAGAAGGCCGGAAAGCGCACATGACAAACGGGCGGTCCCTCGCGGGACCGCCCGTTTTTTCGTGCCTGCACTGCCCGGGGCCTACAGCCGCAGGGCCTCCAGGTAGGTGCGCTCGGAGATGTCGGTCCAGGCGTCGATCTTCTTGCGGAAGGCCTTGAAGTGCTCGTAGATCTTCTTGCTCCAGGCGTCGGAGGCCGCCACCTCGCCCACCACCTCCTCGGCCAGCTTCCGAAGGCCCTTGAGCACGTCGTCCGGGAACCGGCGGAGCTGCACCCCGTGCTTTTGCACCAGTTCCTGGAGGGAGTCGTTGTTCTTGGCGTCGAACTCGGAGAGCATCCAGATGTTCGAGCGCCAGCAGGCCGTCTCCACGATGGCCTGGAGATCCTTGGGCAGGCTCTCCCAGGCCTTCTTGTTCACCAGGCACTCGAGCACGGTGCCCGGCTCGTGCCAGCCCGGGTAGTAGTAGTACTTGGCCGCCTTGTAGAAGCCCATCTTGAGGTCGTGGTACGGTCCCACCCACTCGGTGGCGTCGATCACGCCGCGGTCCAGGTTCGTGTAGATCTCGCCGCCCGCCACGAGCACGGCGTTCCCGCCCGCGGCGGCCACGACCTTGCCCCCGAGGCCCGGGATCCGCATCTTGAGGCCCTTGTAGTCCTCGAGGGAGTTGATCTCCTTGTTGAACCAGCCCCCCATCTGCACGCCGGTGTTGCCGGCCGGAAACGGCACCACGTTGAAGTCGGCGTAGAGGTCCTTCCACAACTGCCAGGCGCCGCCCCCGTAGAGCCAGGCGTTCATCTGCTGGGCGTTGAACCCGAACGGCACGGCGGCGAAGAACTGGCAGGCGGGCATCTTGCCGGCCCAGTAGTACGCCGCGCCGTGCCCCATCTCCACCGTGCCCTGGCTCACCGCGTCGAAGGTCTGGAGCGGGGGCACGAGCTCCCCGCCGCCGTACACGTGGATCTTGAGACGGCCGTCGCTCATCTCCTCGATCCACTTGGCCAGCAGGTCGGCCCCCTCACCCAACACCGGGAAGTGGGGCGGCCAGGTGGTCACCATCTTCCACTTGTACTTCTTGGCCGCGATGACCGCGGGGGCCTTCCCGAAGGTGACCGCCCCGGCGGCGGCGGCAGCGACACCGGCTTTCTTGAGAAAACTGCGGCGTTCCATGGGGACCTCCTTTGGTTGGGGGGGAAAACCGAAAACGACGTTTTGGAGATACCCGAACGGGCGGTAGAAGTCAAGGTTTCGTCGCCTCAAACAAAGAGGCGGTCGTCGGTCCCCCGTGGCCGCCGCTCCCGGACCGCCCCTACGCGTCCCCCGCGCCCGTGGCCGCGGCCACGATCTCGGCCCGACGGTCCTGCCACTCCACCCGGTCGCCGGGCCGGAGTTTGCGGCCGCGGCGTGTCTCCACCTGGCCGTTGACCCGGACCTCGCCGGCCTGGATCCGGATCTTCGCCTCGCCCCCGGTCTGGACCCAGTCCACGGCCTTGAGCACCTGGTCGAGGCGGATCCATTCGGTGGTGATCGCGATCCGTTTCGCCCCGGCCGTCACCGGAGGGATCCTTTCTCCGCGAGGATCCGGCGATGGAGTTCCCCGAACGTCTCGGGCACCTCGGGCATGTCGGCCCGTGGTTCCATATGCACGGCCTCGGTGGGACACACGGTGTGGCACACCCCGCACCCGATGCACCACTCGAGGTCCACCTCGGGCCCCTCCGCCCCCATCTCCACGGCGGCCACCGGGCAGACCTCGGCGCACGCCCCGCAACCCGTGCACGCGTCCCGGTCGGTCGCCCGCAGGAAGTACACGGCCATCAACACGTCCCGGGGAATCTTTCGCCGCCGCAGGTTCCCCACGTTCCAGCAGGCGCAGCCGCAGCAGTTGCAGTTGTGCTTCACCCCCTCCCGGGCGTTGTCGACGAAGTGCACGAGCCCGGCCTCGGCCGCCCGGTCGACGAGGTGCCGCGCCTCGTCCCGGGAGATCTCCCGGCCGAGCCCGGAATCGATCAGGTACTCGGCCAGTTCGTCGAACTTGAGGCACACCTCCTCCGGGTGGGGGCACGGCCGGCCCCGCAGCCGCGCCGTGACCCGGCAGGGGCAGTGGGCCACCGCAAACCGGGTGGCCCCGGCCAGAATCGGCTCCATGGCGTGATGGGGCAGCACGGCCTGGCGCTCGGGGCGGATCGACGCCCCCACCGGCACGTACCGGTAGGGCTTGGTGGGCGCGGCGGCGTAGGCCTCGCGGGTCACGTGGCGGTTGAAGTATTTCACCACCAACTCGGCCATCCGCCGGGCATGGGGGGTCTCCTCGCCGGCCCAGAAAAACGTCTGGGGAAACCCGAACCCCACCTGGTGGAGGGCGTACACGGCCGAGGAGGGGGTCCGCCGGCGGTAGATCACCCCCCGGTCGGCCAGGCCGTCGAGCACCCGCCGGACCTCCCCGGCGGCCATCCCGGCCTCCTGGGCCACCCGCTCTGCGGGGACCGGATCGAGGGGGGGCACCCCCGTGGGAAGAAACGACGCGACCCGGGCCTCCTCCTCCGAGAAGGTTTCCCGCAGGATCTCCA
>CAZUYO010000129.1:0-8041 GCA_964624725.1 uncultured Thermodesulfobacteriota bacterium | reverse complement strand
CCCCCTTCCCCGCCGCCGGCCCCGGGCTCCGGGGCCTGGGCCGCGCCCACGATCCCCTGGATCTCGTCGGCCACGAGCACTTCGCGTTCCAGCAGCGCCTGGGCCAGCGCGTCGAGCCGGGCCCGGTTCTCGGAGAGCAGCGTGCGGGCCCGCTCCAGGTTCTCCCGCACGATCCGCTTGACCTCCTCGTCGATCTCCTCGGCCGTGCGCTCGGAGTAGTCCCGGTGGGTGGCGAGCTCCTTGCCGAGGAAGATCTGCTCCTCCTCCCGGCCGAAGGTGAGCGGCCCGAGGCGGTCGCTCATGCCCCACTTGCACACCATGCGCCGGGCGATCTCGGTGGCCTTCTCGATGTCGTCGCCGGCGCCGGTGGTCAGGTGCCCCACCGCCAACTCCTCGGCGGCCCGACCGCCCAGGAACACCGCGATGCGGTCGAGCAGATACTCCCGGGTGTAGGTGTGGCGCTCGTCGATCGGAAGCTGCTGGGTCACGCCCAGCGCCCGGCCCCGGGGGATGATCGAGACCTTGTAGATCGGGTCGGCATTGGGGAGCATCATCGCCACGAGCGCGTGGCCGGCCTCGTGGTAGGCCGTGTTCCGGCGCTCCTCCTCCGAGAGCACCAGGCTCCGGCGTTCGGCCCCCATGAGCACCTTGTCCTTGGCCTTCTCGAAGTCGTCCATGCCGACCTTGTCCTTGCCCTGGCGGGCGGCGGCCAGGGCGGCCTCGTTCACCAGGTTCTCCAGGTCGGCCCCGCTGAACCCCGGGGTACCCCGGGCGAGCGTCTCCAGGTCCACGTCCTCGGCCAGGGGGACGTCCTTGACGTGCACCTTCAGGATCCCCTCCCGGCCCCGCACGTCGGGCCGCGGGATCACGATCTGCCGGTCGAACCGGCCGGGCCGGAGAAGCGCCGGGTCGAGGACATCGGGCCGGTTCGTGGCCGCGATCAGGATCACCCCCTCGGACGACTCGAACCCGTCCATCTCCACGAGGAGCTGGTTCAGGGTCTGCTCGCGCTCGTCGTGGCCGCCCCCCAGGCCGGCGCCCCGGTGGCGCCCCACGGCGTCGATCTCGTCGATGAAGATGATGCACGGGGCGTGCTTCTTGGCCTGGACAAAGAGATCGCGGACCCGGCTCGCCCCCACGCCCACGAACATCTCCACGAAGTCCGACCCGGAGATCGAGAAGAACGGCACCCCGGCCTCCCCGGCGATCGCCTTGGCGAGGAGCGTCTTCCCCGTGCCCGGCGGCCCCATGAGGAGCACCCCCTTGGGGATGCGGCCGCCGAGTTTCGTAAACTTCTTGGGATTCTTGAGGAACTCGATGATCTCCTCGACCTCCTCCTTGGCCTCGTCGATCCCGGCCACGTCGGCGAAGGTCACCTTGGTCTCGTCGGGGGTGAGCATGCGCGCCCGGCTCTTGCCGAAGCTCAACGCCTTCCCCCCGCCCGCCTGCATCTGGCGCATGAAGAAGATCCACACGCCGATCAGGAGCAGCATGGGGAACCAGGAGATCAGGATCGTCACGTACCACGGGGACTCCTTCTCCGGCTTCGCCGTGATGGCGACCCCGTTCTCCCGGAGGATCCGCACCAGGTCCGGGTCGTCCGGCCGGTAGGTCCGGAACCCGGTCTGGTCGGTCATGGCCCCCTGGACCTCCCGGCCCTGAAGCACCACCTCGCTCACCTGGCCGGCCTCCACGGCCTCGAGAAAATCGGAGTAGGTGATGTTCCGCTGCACCGTCTGATTGCCGGGGAACAACTGGAACAGCAGGAGCAACACGAGGAGGATGAGCAGCCACAGGGCCATGTTGCGAAAGAACGGCCGCTGGGGCCGGGTAGCGATCGACATCCGGTACGACTCCCGTTCTACCACGAAAAGGGAAAGCAAATCGGGGGGAACGATGAAAGGTAGCACATCGGCCCGCGCCCCAACAACGGATTTCGCCCGCCGGGCTCAGGGGTCGGCCAGGGCGATCCGGGTGGGACCGGCGTCCGGGCCGGCCGAGAACCAGGGCCCCAGGAGGCCGAGGATCCCCGCCTCGTCCTCGACCACCCAGGTCTGGTCCCGCCGCCAGGGGGGAAGGCGGGCCCCCATGAGCACGTCCTTGACCTTGGCGGTCCGCCCCGCCCGGTCGAGGCGGTCTCCCGGCCGCCGGGGCCGAAGCCGCACCCCTCCGGCGCCCCGGCCGGGCGGCACGGCGATCGAGGGTCCCCCGGCCCCCTCGTCGGCCACCCACACCACGTCGAACCGTCCCGCCGAGGCCCGCGCCCCGGGTCCGGCCAGCGCCAGGGCCGGGAGACGCGCGGCGGGCCGTTCCGGAAGGAACCAGAGATCCCCGAAGCTCCGGCACACGCAGGCCGGGCCGGGCACCGACGCCCACCGCGGCCGGCCCTCGGGCCCCAGGAGGCGGTCGATCGCCTCGAGGTGGCCGAGGGCCAGCAGCGACGGGTCCGCCCCCACCCGCGCCCAGGCGGCGAGGTACACCCGAAACCGGACCGCGTCGGGGAGGTTCCCGAGGTCGGCCGCCGGGAGCCTCCACCCCTCGGGCTCCTCGACGCCGAAGCGACCCTCCCAGTCCCGGGCCCAGGCCGACAGCACCCGGTCGTCCCGGGCCACCAGGGCGGCCGATCGCACGAGCGCCGCCTTGGCCCCGGGCCGGACCGCCTCGAGCAGGGGCAGCACCTCGTGGCGCAGGCGGGCGCGGGCGAACCGGGGCGACCGGTTCGAGGGGTCCTCGCGCCAGGGCCATCCGCGGGACGTGGCGAGGCGCTCCAGGTCGCGCCGCCAAACCGCCAGGAACGGCCGAAGAAACGGCGGGGCCCACTGCGCCATGCCGCCGAGCCCCCGCGGCCCGGCGCCCCGGAGGAGCCGAAACAGCACGGTCTCGGCCTGATCGTCGGCGTGGTGGGCCAGGGCCACGCACCCGAGCCCCATCGCCTCGCGTTCCCGCCGGAGGAACGCCCGCCGCTCGGCCCGGGCCCAGGCGTGGAGGTTTCCCCGGCGGGTCCCGGGGTCGAGCCGCCGGTACCGGAACGGGAGGCCGAGCTCGGCCGCCAGGTCCCGGCAGAACGCCGCGTCCTCGGCCGAGCCCGGGCGCAGGGCGTGGTCCACGTGGGCCAAGGCCACCGGCCCCAGGCCCTCGGAGCCCAACGCCGCCACGAGGCGCGCGAGGCACACCGAGTCGATCCCGCCCGACACCGCCACCAGGGCCCCGCGGCCCCACAGCCCGTGGCGCCGGAACGCCCCTTCCACGGTTTGGCGCAGGAACGTTGACACGTTCTCGCCGTCCGGAGTAGAGTTTCGCACTTTCGTGAATCCGCCGGCCGCGCGCGCCGGAAGCCTACAGGAGGTACGCCGCCATGCTCTGCCAGACCGTCAAAAAGGACAAGGAATGCTTTTTCTGGGGCGCCCAGGGCTGCACCTTCCCCGGCGGGGAGTGCCGGCCCGTGGTGGAGAAGTGCGAAGGGTGCGCCCGGATCGAGGAGTGGCCCACCGGACAGTACTGCACCGCCTACCCGGCCCCGGCCAAGCAGTGGGCCCTCGGGATGTGCAACATGGCCACCCACATCAAGATCGAGGAAGAGAAGACCCAGAAGATGCTGAACCCCCTGAAGGCCAGCAAGCGGAAGGCCGGGGGCCGTTAGGCCGAGGGGGTCGGTTCCCCCTTGGGCGCCTCGGAGGCCCGCCCGGAAGGGCGGGCCTTTGTCGTGTCGGGGGCCTCCCACCCCACCATCCCGGCGCTCATGATCAGCTTGAACGCCTGCTCGACCGTGATCTGGAGGGGAACCGCATCGTCCTCGGGCACCAGGAGGTAGTACCCCGAGGTGGGGTTGGGGGTGGTGGGCACGAACACATTGAGCACCCGCTGGGGGGTGCGGGTCTGGACCTCCCCCTTGCTCAACCCCGTCACGAACCCGATGCTGTAGAGCCCCTTGCGGGGATACTCCACCAGGACCACCCGGTGGAACTTGTCGCTTCGGGCGTCGATCAACTGCTGGAGCAACTGCTTCACGGCCTGGTAGAACGCCCGCACCACCGGGATCCGGTCGAGGATCCGCTCGTAGGCCCGCACCACGCTGTGCCCGAACAGGTTCGCGCTCAGGAACCCCACGACCTGGATGAAGAGGAGGGTGAGGATCACGCCCAACCCGGGAATCCGGAAGCCCAGGTAGGTGTCGGGCAGAAACCGCGCCGGCACGAGAGCCAGGATCCGGTCGGCCCACCGCACGATGGCGGCCACCACGTAGAAGGTGAGCCCCAGGGGCACGATGACCAGGAACCCGGCGAGGAAGTTTCGCCGGATCCGGTCCCGCAGGTATCGCACCAACCGCCCAAACCAGCCCACGCGGCCTCCGTGTCAGGGGTCAGAATTCGGAGGACAGAGGTCGGAAAACCCCTGTCCTCTGTGCACTGTCTACCAAGCAACTTCGGCTAGGCGGCTGGGCTGCTCGGCAGCTAGGCGGCTAAGAACCTTCGGGATTCCGGCTTCATCGCGCCGGCCCGCCCGGGTGAGCGGCTGCCGTATCAGGGGCCAGAATTCAGAAGTCAGAGGCAGACAACCCCCTGTCCTCCGTCCTCTGTCCTCTGGCCCCCGCGACCTCCGCTACACCGCCTCGCCGTCGAGCCACAGGGCCTCGACGCGGCCTGCCCCGAGGACGGCCTCCCAGGGGTCGCGGCCCTCCAGGGGGAGCGCCATCATATCAGCCCGGGCGCCCGGGGAGAACCGGCCGACCCGGGTCCCCAGGCCGAGCACCTCGGCACCGCCCCGGGTGGCGGCCCGGACGGCCTCCTCGGGGCTCCAGCCGTAGTCGTCCAGGGCGGCGGCCGCATCGGCCCGCAGGTCCAGGCTCCCGGACGAAAGCACGCTGTCGGTGCCCAGGGCCACCGGGACGCCTGCGTCCAACAGCGCGCGGCCCGGCGCGGCCCGCCCCGAGAGCCGGCGGTTGCTTCGGGGGCACAGCACCACGCCGGCTCCGCTCCGGGCAACGAGCTCCACGTGACGGCGCTCCAGGTGTACCGCGTGCACCAGGATCGCTCCGGGCCGAAGGATTCCCAGGCGGTCGAGCCAGTCCACCGGGTGGAGCCCCGGCGCGGGCGGAGGCGCGAGCCCCAAGGTCCCGTACAGGATATCCCGGATGGGCCCCGTTCCCTCCCGGCAAAACTCGACCTCGGCGGCGGTTTCGGCCAGGTGCACCATGGGCCGGGGCCGGCGGGCCACCCGGCGGAACCCCTCGGCGCAGACCGTGTAGGGGGCGTGGGGCGCGACGCCCCACGCCCGTCCCCGGCAGGCCGCCTGGAGCCGGTCCAGGCCGGCCAGGGCGGCCGGGAGGTGCTCCTCCTGGGCCGCGATCAGCTCGGGGAAGGCGAGGATCCGGGGGCCGCCCTCCGGGTACCCCCGGGCCGCCTCCGGCCGGGTGACCACGTCGGCGACCCACCCCTGGCCTCCGTCCCGGCAGGCCTCGGCCCCGTCCGCCGCCGCCCGGGCCCACCGGTCGGGGGGGGCTGCGCGCTTTTCCGCGACGACCCCGAGCACCCACTGCGCGAACCCCGGAGCCCCGGGCGGCCGGAGCCCGGTGAGCTCCAGGTGGGCGTGGGCGTTCACGAGGGCCGGCAGGAGCACGCGCCCCGGCAGATCCACCCGCTCGGCGTCCGGGGCGTGCCGGGCGACCTCGGCCGCCTTGCCGACCCGGCGGATGGTGCCGCCCTCCACGAGAACGGCCCCGCCCTCCAGGGCGGGGCCGTCCATCGTCAGCACCCACGACGCCGAGAACACCCTCCTGTCCGAAGGGGTCATCTCAGGCGGCCTTCCGCGACGCGATCCGGTTCGCCCCGTCCACGAACACGAGCTTCGGCTGCCACGAGGCCACCCGTTCCTCCGGCACCTGGGCGAACGCGCAGATGATCACCAGATCCCCGGGCGACGCCTTGTGGGCCGCGGCCCCGTTCAGGCGGATCTCCCCCTTCCCGGGGGTCCCGGGAATGGCGTAGGTCTGGAACCGCTCGCCGTTGGCGATGTTGTAGATCCAGACCTCCTCGTAGGGCACGATGTCCGCCGCCTCGAGGAGGACGGGGTCGATCGTCACGCTCCCCTCGTAGTGGAGATCGGCCCCGGTCACCGTGGCCCGGTGGATCTTTCCCTTCAACATGGAACGGGTCATCGTCTCACCTCCGTTCGCCGCCCTGCACGGTTACGGATCCTCTTCCCCAAGCCCAAGCCCCCTACCCCCGCCGCTCCAGCACCCGGTTGTCGATGAGCCGCGTCCGGCCGGCGAACGCGGCCACCGCCAGAAGCGCCCGGTCGTCGATCGACCCGACCGGCTCAAGGGTGTCGGGGTGCCGGATCTCCACGTAGTCCACCCGCAAGCCCGCCGCCTCGAGCGACGACCGGATCTCCGCCGCCAACGCGCCGGCGTCCCGCACCCCCGCCTCCACCTGCTCCTGGGCCCACCGGAGCGCCCGAGGGATCGCCAGCGCCTGGCGGCGTTCCTCCTGGGAGAGGTAGGTGTTTCGGCTCGAAAGGGCGAGCCCGTCGGCCTCCCGCACCGTGGGCACGCCCACGATGCGCACCGGCAGGTTGAGATCGCGCACCATCCGTCGAACCACCTGGAGCTGCTGGTAGTCCTTCTCCCCGAACACCGCGACATCCGGCTCCACGGCGTTCAGCAGCTTCAGGACCACCGTGGCGACCCCCCGGAAATGGCCGGGGCGGGACGCCCCGCACAGGGGCTTCGAGATCTCCTCCACGGTGACGTAGGTCTGATACCCCTCCGGGTACATCTCGGCGGCCGACGGGAAGAACACGGCGTCCACCCCGGCCTCCTCGCACAGGCGCCGGTCGCGGGCCTCGTCCCGCGGATACCGGTCGAAGTCTTCCCCGGGGCCGAACTGCGTGGGGTTCACGAAGATCGAGACCACCACGCGGTCCGCGAGCTCCCGGGCCCGGGCCACCAGCCGGAGGTGCCCTTCGTGCAGATAGCCCATGGTGGGCACGAACCCCACGGTCTCCCCCCGTGCCCGGGCCGCCCGGGACCAGGCCCGCATCGCCTCGATCGTCTCCAGCCACTCCATGCCCAGTTTCCTCGCTCGCGGCCAAAACAAAAGCGCCCGCCGGAGGTCCGGGGGCGCCAAGCCGCAGGTGCGGCGAAACGACGGTTCTGTGCCTTGCCGGGGAACCCGGAAGGAACATCGCGCTGGCCTCTCCCGTCCCGGTCCGGCGACCCGGATCCAAGCGGTGCCGCATCTGGTATCATACCGGGGAAGGCCGTGTCAACGCCGGCGACGGGAGGAACCCGGTTTGAATCGCGCAAGCGACGCCCCCCCGCGCTTCCTGGTGGACGCCATGCTCGGGAACGTGGCCCGGGATCTCCGGCTCCTGGGCTACGACGCCGAGTTCCGGCCCGACCTGCCGGACCCGGCGCTCCTCGGGCTGGCCCAGCGGGAGGGCCGGGTGCTGGTCACCCGCGACCGGGCCCTGGCCCGGAGAGCCCGGAACGTGCGGTGCGTGTGGGTCGAGGCGGCCGACCCGGCGGAGCAGACCCGCGAGGCGCTGGCCGGCCTGCCGCCCCACCGGCCCCCTGCCGCGTGGACCCGGTGTCTCGCGTGCAACGGTCTTCTTCGGCCCGCCTCGGAGGCCGAAGCGCAGGGGGTCCCGGACCACATCGCCCTTCGGCACCGGGGCGCCCTTGTCGCCTGCGACCGGTGCGGCCGGATCTACTGGCCGGGCACCCACGCCCCCCGGCTCGCCGAGCGCCTCCGGCGCCTGAGGGGCGCCGCTTTACAGGTGGCGGGGGGTTCAGTATAAAGCAGGGCTTTCAAGTAACTTCGGCTAGGCGGCCGGGCGGCTCGGCAGCTAGGCGGCTAAGAACCTTCGGGATCCCGGCGTCATCGCGCCGGCCAACACGTGGGAGCGGCTGCCGGATCAGGGGCCAGAATTCAGAAGTCAGAGGTCAGAGAATTCCCTGTCCTCTGTCGTCTGTCCACTGACTCCCGGCACGAACGCCGCGCCCGATCCGACCTTGGGCGCGAGCGGGACACCGGCGCCCCCA